>NZ_BAAGWY010000015.1:0-102090 GCF_054780115.1 Humibacter ginsengiterrae | reverse complement strand
GCCATCGTGCCTTGTGTCCTTCCGTGAGATTCCTAGACAGTTCTCACTGACCATCGCACGATGGCTCACCACGTTCACGACGTGACACTCGGCGCCCGAGATCTACACCACTCCACGGGACGCGGCCGCAGATCGAGCCTTGAGCTCGATGGCTGCCGGAGGGCACAACTTGGCCTAACCCGACCTCTTTTAAATAGGGATGATCAAGACTCCCTCAAGATCGTGACAAGCTCTCACGTTCAGAACCCGGCGACGGATACGTTGAGGTGGGTTGCATACGCCGTTTCGGCGCCGCAATCAGCAGTTCCGGCCCTGCCGTTGAGCAGCGCGGGTTCAAACGCTGAGCAAGTCGGTGGGTGAAGCCGCATCTTTCTTGAGTAATCCTCGACTTGGTTCGCGTTGTCTGGGTTCATGCCCGAAAACCCGAATACCACGCCGTCGCGCAGCGGTCGCAACCCGTAGGCGGCCGTCATGTCATCCGCGGACCCGACCGTGGCTCTGGCGCACGATTACCTCACCCAACGTGGGGGCGCGGAACGCGTCGCGCTGTCGCTGACGCATGCTTTTCCGCACACCGTGCTGCACACCACGCTCTATGAACAGACCTCGACCTTTCCCGAGTTCTCCAAGGTCGACGTCGAAGCCTTACCGATCAACAGGATGTCGGTTCTACGCCACCACCATCGCCTCGCGCTGCCCATGCTGGCGTCTGCGGTGGGGGAGCATCCGATCGACGCCGACGTGCTCCTGACGAGCTCCAGCGGATGGGCACACGGATTTCCCACCAAGGGACGCAAGGTTGTCTACTGCCACGCTCCGGCGCGCTGGCTGTACCAGACCGATCGGTACGCGGGCTCCGAGCACGGCGCGACGATGCGGTCCCGCGGCATCGACGCCGCCATTCGCCTGCTCGGTCCCGGACTGCGCGAGTGGGATCAGCGGGCCGCACACTCGGCGAGTCGCTACATCGTGAACTCGACGGTGGTCAAGCAGGCTGTCGCCGACGCCTACGGCATCGAGGCGGAGGTGATCCCGCCCCCGCCGGCTACGTTCACCCCAGGCGGTGAGACGCAGGCCCTGCCCGGCGTCGAGACGCCGTTCATGCTGTGCGTAGCGCGGCTGCTGCCCTATAAGAACGTCGACCGCGTCATCGAAGCGGTCGGTCAGCTGCCCGGTGTCTCGCTCATCATCGTCGGCGACGGCCCCGAACGGGCCCGGCTCGCTGCGCTTGCGGCACGGGTCGGCGGCACTGTTCTCGCCGGTCGCGTCAGCGATGCTCAGCTGCGGTGGCTCTACGAGAACTGCGAGGGCCTCGTGGCTGCCTCTTACGAGGACTTCGGGCTCTCCCCGCTGGAGGCGGCCGGATTCGGCAAGCCCACCGCGGCTCTCCGCGGCGGCGGATACCTCGACACGGTCGTTCCGAGCCGCACCGGGGTGTTCTTCGAGTACGCGGACGAGACCGCTATCGCGGGCGGGATTGAGCAGCTGCTGCGGGCCTCGTGGGATGCCGACGGCATCCGCGAACACGCTCGAGCGTTCTCCGAGCAGCGGTTCATCGAGCGGATCCGTGCCGTGGTCGCCGAAGAGCTCGAGCGCTGCTGACGGAGCGCGTGCCCGTCCCGTGATGCGCGCACCCTGCTGACGGAGCGCAATATCGCAGGCATCCGGTGACGGATGGCGCGTGCCCGGTACCGTGGTCTGCGTGCGCCGTTCGCTGGGGTGGAGCGCGGCTTTCGCCGTCGCCTTCCTCGTGCTGTATGCGCTCGCCGTGCTGACGCCGTGGGGCCTTATGGTCGACGGCCACAGCCTCGGTCAGCCGTACGCTGCCGTGCGATCCTTCTCGGTGCTCAGGTGGGCGTGCCCGGCGGCTGCAGGTGCCGCCGCTGCCATCTCGGTCGTCGTCGCCCTGGTACGAAAGCGATGGGCCGACACGCTGGTGTGCCTGCTCGCCGCCGGTGCCGTCATCCTCGCCAGCGGATGGCTCCGGGATGACGTGCTGGCACGCTTGTCGTCCGCGGTCGCACACGGCGCCAACTCGTACCCGAGCCGGCACGTGGTCATCACCTGCGCCATCGCGCTCATCGTGCTCCGGCTGTGGCCCTGGGCGAAGGGGCGTCGCGTCGTCGACGCCCTCGCGATCGCCGCCGTCGTCATCGACGCGGTCGCTTCGGTCGCGACATACTCGCACCGGGCGAGCGACACGATCGGTGCGGTGCTGCTGGTGGGCGTGCTCGCGCCGGTGTATGCGCGGGGACGCTTCCCCGGCCTGCGTGACGCGGTGCTGCGGCGACCTCCGACCCTGGTCGTGGCGGCCGCCGTGTGGCTGTGCGCCCTGGCGGTGGCAGCGCTCGCCGACGGCGTGGTCGCCACGACCGGTTACCTTGTGCTGATCGCGCTGGGCACCGGCGCGCTGACCTTGGTGCTGGGGAGAGCGGTCAGTACGCGCCGTGCCGCTTGAGCACCGCGTGCGGTGTGCGCAGGACGATCTTGAGGTCGTACAGCACCGACCAGTTCTCCACATACCGCAGGTCGAGTTGCACGCTCTCATCCCAGGAGAGGTCGCTGCGTCCGCCGATCTGCCACGGGCCAGTGATGCCCGGGCG
The DNA here is from genome assembly GCF_054780115.1 of Humibacter ginsengiterrae. Lineage (NCBI taxonomy): Bacteria > Bacillati > Actinomycetota > Actinomycetes > Micrococcales > Microbacteriaceae > Humibacter > Humibacter ginsengiterrae. The sequence goes on along the minus strand of NZ_BAAGWY010000015.1, from coordinate 99,487 downwards.
GATGTATAGCCGGCGGTGCACACTTCCCGCGTAGGTACTGACCTCTTCGGGCAGCGGCGGCCGTGGCCCGACGACGCTCATGTCGCCGATCAGCACGTTCCAGAACTGCGGCAGTTCATCGAGTGAGAACTTGCGCAGCAAGGCACCGACCGCGGTCACACGCGGATCGTCCCGCAGCTTGAACAGCGGACCCGACCCCTCGTTGCGCGTGTGCAATGCGGCGCGCTGAGAGTGCGCATCCGCGATCATCGACCGGAACTTGTACATGCGGAACCGCTCGCCGTTGCGGCCGACGCGGTCCTGGCTGAAGAAGACCGGACCGGGCGTGTCGAGCTTGATCGCGAGCGCGATGAACGGGGCGATGATGGCGATGCCGGCCAGCGCGACGGCCGAGATCAGGATGTCCATGAGCCGCTTGGCCACGTAGCGCCCGCCCTCGAAGGTGGGGATCTCAACCTGGATCAGTGGCAGCCCCTCGATGGGCTTCAGCGCCATCCGCGGGCCGGCGACGTTGGCGAGCGGGCTCGAGAGCACGAGTTCGGCTGCGGTGCCCTCCAGTTGCCAGGAGAGCCGCTTGACGTACTCGGGGTCGTCAGGGCGGGTACTTGCCACGACGACCGCGTCGCATTCGAGCTGCTGGGCGATCGACGCCGCGCTGTCGAAGCCGTTGTACGACGCGACCGGGCGTCCGTCGATCAGCAGCGGTGTGTCATCCACCGTTGTCTCGTCGAGCACGACCCCGACGACCTGGTACCCCGTTGAGCCTCCGTCGCGCAGAGCGTCGGACACATAGGCGACATCGCGCCGCGTGCCGACGACAAGCGCCCGCGACAGGTAATCGCCGTCCGCACGTCGGCTCACCAGCCAACGGCGGCACGCCCAGCGGCCGGCGAGCAGGCCGATTGTGCCAAGCGGCAGCGCGATAAGCAGCTGCGTGCGGATGCCCTGCGACTGCATGATGACGAAGCCGATCGCCGCGACACCGAAGGCGACAGCCGTCGCATTGATCACGCGCCGGTACTCCGCGGTGCCTTGGCCGATGACCTTCTGGGCCCTGCTCTGGAACCAGGCGAGCGAGAACAGCCACAGCCCGCTCATGAGGAGCGCCACACGCAGGTACTGCAAGGGGGCTGTCTTGATGTCGGCGATGCGCAGGTCGGCGATGAGGGCGATCTGAATCCACGCCGCAAGCGCCACGGAGGCGAGAACGACGACGAGGTCGACCACGACAAGGCGACGGTGGTAGGCCCGCTGCCAGCGGTCGCGACGGGCGAGGGCGGGGGCGGTCCTCGGCGGGACGTGCCGCCGAATTCGAACTGCTGCGGCCGGGGCCGGAGAAGGCACCAGGCCATGCGCCTGGGCCGTCATCGGTGACTCCGTTCGGGCACGGAAGACACCGGAGACGCGTTACACATTGCGTGCTCCTGCTATTCGGGTACCGCGCCTCGGGTAGACGCGAACGAGGGAGCACAAGAATCCGACCGAGAATTCGGGTTCAGGTCAACAGCGCAAGCAAATTCATGAACTGCCTCGTGCGGCCCAGCCTAGGTTCGGCGTGGAGTTGCGGTAAGTGCCCAAACCGGGGGCCGCATGGCAAGCGGCGGTCTCGCCGATAGGCTGTGCGAATGGAGGCCGCGGGCGGGCAATCGACGGAGCGCGCGAACATCCCGCTCACGGCGCGACTCGCTCTCGCCAGGGCAGCCGTGCAGGTGATCGCCGACGACGCAGGTGCCGACCTGCTGCACATCAAGGGCGACGCGGTAGACACGCGGCTTCGCCCCAAAGTCGTGCTCGGAACCGATGTCGACGCCCTCGTACGTCCCGCCCACGTCCTTACGATGCACGAAGCGCTTCTCGCGCACGGCTGGCAGGTGTTCAGCACGTTCGACCTCGGATCGCCGTTCGGCCACGCGCAGACCTACGCGCACGACACGTGGGGATTCTTCGATCTGCACCGCCGGTTCCCCGGCATTCGCCGTGCCGCCGATGACGCGTTCGACCTGTTGTGGCGGGAGCGTCGAGCGCAGGAGCTGCGCGGTGCTCGCGGCTGGGTGCCCTCGATTCACATGCAGGCGACCCTGCTCGTGCTGAACGACGCACGGGATGCCTCGCTGCACGAGGATCCGGTCGTCGCGTGGATCACCAATCCCGGTCTCGATCCGGACGAGATCGCCTCATGCGTCGCCCAGCTGGGCGCGCAGACGGCGTTCGCCGCCGCCACGGGCACACTCGAGAGTCGACGCGGGGCCGCAGACTATCCGTTGTGGCGGGCGGTCTCGCAGGGCGGGACCCGGACCGCGGAGTGGTGGGGGCGCATACGCGCATCCGAGACCAGGGGCGACGCCGCTCGACTGGCCAAGCGTGCGCTGCAGGTCAACGTCGAGCAGCTGCGGCATGATCTCGGGCACGAGCCGAGCAGAGGCGACATCGTTCGGGCGTTCCTGTCCCGGCAACTGCTCGGCGCCAAAGAGATCATCGGCCGTTTCGCGGCGAGGAGCCCGCGATGATGCGCCTGCGGGTCGCCGAGGGCGTCGGTGTGATCGAGGAGGGCGATGCGGTCTATGCAGGCCGGCTGCCGGACGGACCTATTCTCGCCTTCGAAGGCACAGCAGGCATCATCTGGCTGAAGGCACTCGACGGGCCGAGAGGCGACATCGCGGAGCGGGTCGCGGAGGATGTGGATGCCGTTGCTGCAGACATCCGCGACGAGGTGGAGCGCTTCGTGGACGAGCTGATCGAACTCGGCCTTTTGGTACCAGCCGAAGCGCGGTGATACTAGAGGCAATCGGAGCACGCGGGGGAGGCCACGCCAATGCTTTCTTCAGCGTGGTTCGCGCGCCTCACCGAATGGTGGGCGAACACATGGCGTTGGGTGCTTATGGCGCTCGGCGCTGTGATCGCCACCTACATCGTGCTGCAGCAGCACTCGACGCAGGGGGCCTACACCGCGTTCGCGGTGGCGGCGGTCGTGGTGGCGGCGTCGCTGATGCCGCGCGTGCCGCTCGCCGTGGCGCTCATGGCGATGCCGCTGATGCTCGTCACCGAGCGCGCCGGCTTCGGCGGGACGGATCTTTCCGTCTCCGACGTCGCACTCGCTGCCGCGTTCGGCACGGTCATCCTTCTGGGCAAGCGCCCATACAGCGCCCCGCTGCGTTGGATGCTCTGGCTGAACTTCGTCTACCAGTTCGCCACCCTGTTCACGGTGATCCTCGTCCCGTTCGCGGCGAACACCATCGAGTGGTTCCACGCCTGGCTGCTTGTCTCCGGGGCACTGGTCGTCGGGTGGGCGCTCGGGCGGGCCGGATACGCGCGCCTCGCTCTGCTGCTGATCGTGGCGGGCTCGGCCGTCATCGCCGTCGGCACCATTGCCGCCGGCGTACTGCAGTACGCGCACGGGAACCTCGGCCCCGTCTACCCGTCGTGGCCGTTCCCGATGCAGAAGAACTTCGCCGGCACGACGCTCGCGTTCGCTGCGGTGATCGCCTATGTGAACCCGGTGTGGATGGAGTGGTCGAAGCGGTGGGCGCGTTTCTCCTTCTGGCTGTTCTGCATCGGCATCGTGATGACGCAGTCACGGCAGGCGATCATCGGCCTGATCGTCGCGATCGTGTTCATTGCCATGCGCAAGGGCAGCGGCGGCCACTCCCGATTCGTGCTCGTGCTGATCATTCCGGGAATCTGGATCGTGGTGGCGATGGTTCTCGGCCAGCTCAGCTCCGACAACCAGTTCAACTCGACACACCAGCGGATCGACTGGCTGCGCCAGATGTACGCCTGGTTCAAGCTGTCCCCCGTTGTCGGGCACGGTCTGCGCTTCTGGTACCAGGGAGGGTGGGCGAACTTCCAGCCGCCACAGGCAGAGGTCGAGGTGGTGACCGAATCCGGAATCGTCGGGCTGGCGGCCTTCGTAGTGATGTGGGTGGGCATGCTTGTCGTGCTGTGGCGGGTGAACCCGCTGTACGGGATGCTCGCGTTTGCTGTCACGCTCAGCCGCATCGTTCAGGCTCAGTTCGATCTCTTTTGGGTCGCTAGCTCCGTGTCTGTGCCGTTTGTCATCGCTGGCATCTGCCTCGGCGCGGAGGCTCTCGCGCGTGAACGCTCGCCTGGCGCGCCGACCCACCGCTCGATGCCTCTCATGGGGCACCTGATCACAGTTGCTGGGAAGTGACGGTGCGTACCCTCAAAGCCTCGGCACGGGTTGCGTATGATCATCGGAACGATCGACGCACCACGGCGCCGTCGTTCCGGCCTGTGATCGGGACAGACCAAAACGGCTGGGAGAGCCCATGGAACTGCGAGACTACCTGCGCGGACTGCGCCGCCATTGGCTTGCCATCGTCCTGCTCATCGTCGTCGGCACCGGGGCCGCGTACGGCTGGGTGAAGCTGCAGACGCCGGTGTACCAGGCGACCGCCAGTGGCTTCGTCAAGTCGAAGCAAACGGCCGACCAGAAGAACCTCAACATCACTGGCGACCCGGCGGCGACGGCGGAGATTCCGAACTATCTGAGCATGGCGGGCTGGCGAGACGTCGCCCAGTACGTCATCCAAGACCTCCGCCTCAACACCACGCCGCAGCAGCTGATCAACCAGGTGACGGTGACGAATCCGCCGAACACGGTGGTTCTCCAGATCACGGCTCAAGCCTCAACGCCGCAGGCAGCGCGGGCGATCGCCGAAGCGTGGGTGCAGGGCCTCGTGCACACCATCGACAAGTACGTCGGCAACGGAACGCCCGGCTCCGCGCCGGTCTCCGTCGTGCTCGCGGACTCGGCTGCGCTGCCCAGTGCGCCGATTTTTCCCGACCTGAAGACCTCGCTCTTGGTGGGCGCGTTGCTCGGGCTGGGATTCGGCGTCGCGTTCGCTCTCATGCGCACGGCATCCGACCGGCGGGTTCGCGGCGCTCCCGACCTCGAGAAGCGCACCGGCGTCGCGGTTGTGGGCACCATTCCGTACGCGAAGCAGACCGGCGACGACGGCATCTACGACAGCAACGCGCGCAAGGGACAGGGCTTCGCCGTGGCCGAGGCGTTGCGCACCCTCCGCACGAACCTGCAGTTCATGGACGTGGACAATCCGCCGCGCATCATCGTGATCACCAGCCCGCTGCCGGGCGACGGCAAGTCGATCGTGGCGTGCAACCTGGCCGTGGCGCTCGCGCTCAGCGGGGTCAGGGTGACGCTCGTGGATGGCGACCTGCGGCGGTCGCGCGTCGCCAAAGTGCTTGGTGTCTCGGCGAGCGCCGGACTCAGTGATGTGCTTGCCGGGCGCGCCGAGCTCGGTGACGTGCTGCAGCGCACGGGGCAGTCAACGAATCTGCTCGCGCTTGCCGCGGGCACGGTTCCGCCCAATCCCAGCGAGGTGCTCGGTTCGGCGCGCATGAAGACTTTGCTGCGCGACCTCGCCAGCAGCTCGATCGTCATCGTGGACTCGCCGCCTCTGCTCCCTGTGACGGACGGCGCCGTGCTCGCACACCAGGGCGACGGCGCGCTGATCGTGGTCTCCCACGGCAAGACGAACTACGACGTCGTTGAGAAGTCGCTCGACACGCTCCGCAAGGCGCGCGGCAGAGCGCTCGGCATCGTTCTCAACAAGGTGCCGCTCAGGGGAATCGATTCGACTCCCTACTCGCGGTACGAATACGGTCAGAGAGCGAGCGAGTCGGAGCCGCGTGCCATGCCGCCGCAGCCTGTGCCGTTCGCCGACGACCAGGAGATGCTGAGCGATCTCGACCGGCTTGTGAGCACACCGGGCGAGGACATGCCGGCACCGGCGGATGAGAAGCACGACGCCGTTCGTCGTCGCCGTCGCGGCTGATCGATCGATGGCGCTCGCCGACGTCAGCTCCAGTGCAGGAGTCCGGCGCGCCCGAGCTCTTCTGCGACCGACGCGACCACCGCGTCCGGGTCATCGAGTTCGGGCGGGACGGGATGCTCTCGAAGCACCGCCCGCGTCAGCTGCTCCATCGAGGCGCCGGTAGCGGCCTGCCATAGGGTCGGGGCGATGCCGTCGAGCACCGTTATCGTCTGCTCATGCATCACTACGAGTCGATCATCGACGAGGAGCGCGTCCGTGTATGGCGCGCGGACCCAGCTTGATGACGCGACCCCGCTCACCGGTACCGGTGCGACGCTGCGCACATCCGGTTTCGGCCGGCTGGGGTCGAGCATCAGTTCGTGGAGGGCGTCCGGCAACGTCATCGCCTCCGAGTAGGTCAGACGCAGCGCCCCGCCGGTGGCGAGAATCATCCTCGCAAGAGCGTGCAGAGGCTCGTGGAGGGCGGAGAGGTAGCTCGACTCCCTGGCGAGCTCGACCATCGCTTCGACTATGGGCACGTGCACGACCGACGGGGGACCGGCCGTTTCGCGGCGATCGAGGAGAACGAGGCGGGCGAGCCGCAGAGGCGTCTCGTCGAGCGGGCGGAGGCCGAGAGACGAGGCAGGATGCGCTTGCTTCACCTCCGGACGCCGACCGAGCAGGAGCGGCTTCGGGTACGGGGTGACCGAACCATCACCGGTGATCATGAGCGTCTCGTCGGTCACGTAGGCGTGCGTCCGTGCCAGCACCGTCATGGCGGTGGTCTTTCCCCGTCCAGAAGGTCCGACGAAGCCGATGACTCCGCCGTCGTCGAGTGCGATGGCGCCAGCGTGGAGCATGACGGCACGTCCGCTCATACGCTCGAGGGCCGCGAGGGTGAGCAGCGAGGCCATCCGCTCGCCCAGGCTCTCCTCCGGCTCCACGGTGATGCTCACGTCGGCTTCCGCAGGGTCGGTGTCCGTGTCGGGCACCAACGCGACCAGCAGATCGTGCGGGTTGCCATCGGCGATCTGGAGGTCTCGCCATGTATCAATGACTTCAGCAGTGACCTCCGGCGTAACCGAATCGGCTACCAGGACGCGTGCGACGACATCCATCAAGCGCACCGTGAATCCGCGAGTCATGCGAAGGAGACTACCGGGCGTCCGGCCGCGTGCGGACGGGCTCGGGCACCCGAACTGGGGACACCTCACGAGGTCCCACTAGGCGCTTCGCCTTGCGACTGGCGACTCCGTGCTCGTAGAGTTGAGCGAATCTCATGCGTCGCCAAAGGCTCTCGGACACAGGTAGCGGAACTGTCGATGCACAACTGAACACACAGCACTTCGACGTTCAGGAAAGGTACGCGAAATGAGTGACCAGGAAAAGGCCGGCGAGCCAACCGGCATCAGTCGCCGAACGGTGACGAAAGCGGCCGTGTGGGCCGTGCCAGCAATTGCAGTGGCGACTGCTATCCCGATCGCCTCCGCATCCCAGCCGGTAACGGCCACGCAGACGGGTTCCGGGTGCAAGACGCCCGGCAACTCCTGTAAGGCCCCGTACGACAAGGGTTACATCGCGACGCTGCAGATTTGTGCCACGCTGCCTGCCAGCGCGACTCAGCCCATCACGTTCACTCTGCCCTCATCGGCGCAGATGACCGTGTGCACCCAGGGTGGAGGCTGCTCGTCGCAGACCGTGAACATCGCTCCGACGACGTTCTCGATCACCAGCAAGGGCTGCCAGACGGTCTCCGTCGACTTCTTCAACAACGGGTCGAGCCCCAACTTATCGATCGCGGGCACGCTGAACTTCAGCTGGACCTGGCAGGGTCAGAGCGGCTCTGGAACCGTTCAGATCGACATCACCAACACGAATCCCTGCCCGAAGTGCCCGTAATCCCCGTCTGTGCCAAGGGTGGCCGCGCCATTTCGGCGCTGCCGCCGTTCGGTCTCGGCGCTCGAGCGCAGCCGTGCCTGCTCCGGGCCGTCAGTCGTCGCGCAGCGAACTGACCAGAGACATATAGCGTTGCGCCACGTCGCGCCAACCGTGCATCTCGACGGACCGACGAGCCGAGACCCGCTGGCTCTCGCGCCTCCCGCCACGGAGCGCATCGATGGCGGTCGCAACGGCGTCCGGGTCAGGTTCCACTAGATGGCCGTTCACACCCTGCTCGACGAGGTCCGGAGCGCTACCGACCGGGGTTGCAATCACCGGAACCCCGCACGCGAGGGCTTCCGGAAGCACGAGCGCGCTGGCCTCGTACGCACTGAGCAGCGCGAGAGCGTCGACGGCGTGAAGAGCCGTGCGCACGTCCCGCTGGGGCCCGGCGAAGATCACCCGATCCCTGAGATCGCTTCCGGCGACACCGGCATGCGCGGCGTGCTCGCGGGCGCCCGCGATCATCCGCTCGCTCCCGCCGGCCACGAGCAGCCGCACGTCGACCTCGGTGCGACCGAGCGCGTCTATGAGGATCGGAAGGCCCTTGCGGTCGAACTCGTTGCCGACGAAGAGCACGACGTAAGCGTCGAGCGGGATGCCGAAGTCTGCTCGCGCAGCCCTGCATTCTTCTGCCGACGAGGGGCGGAAGCGCTCCAGGTCGACGCCGTTTCCGGCCACGGTAATCGGAGCGCGTACGCGACCGTACTCGGCAACGAGAAGGTTCGCCTCCGAACGCGAGAGCGCCACGATCGCCCGGTGGGTCCGCCCGCGATAGCGCATCCGGTCTCGCACTGCGATGAACAGATGAAGAGGATTGCGCAGCATCCGCAGGGCGTAGTGTCCGCGCGCCTTCATGGCAGCGGGGAGGATGCCGTGATTCACGTACACATCGCCGGCCAGCACGTCGTTGTGGCAGATCGACACCGCGTCCGGCCGCTCGGCGAGGAACCTCCTCGCACGGGCGGTTCCGACCGTGCTGAACCACACGACATCCCAGGCAAGCCGCAGCCGTGAGCGGGAAGGGGGCGTCGGCTTGCCGCGCGCATCCGCCAGGGTGAAGCGCTCGACGCGAGCGCCGGTGGCCCGGAACTCTCGCTCGAGCGCATACGCCACCATGCCGACACCGGTGCCCGGGCCGATCTCGGGCGCGATCTGAACGATGTGCAATGGTTCGGTCACGAGGACGCTCCCGGCGATCTCGATGGCGCAGCGCCGTCACGTTCAGCGGCAACACGTTCGGCGAGTGCCAGATAACGGCGGGCGATGCTCTCCCACGAATACGGGAGGGCGCTTTCGCGCGCATTCGCTCGCCAGACGGCCAGATCTGCAGCGGCCAGGGTCTCCATCCGGTCAGCGATCGTGGGCGCGTCGCGCGGCACGAGATAGCCGTTGTAACCGTCTCGCACAGCTTGCCCGGCCACGCCGACCGGAGTCGCGATCACGGGCAGGCCGCTGGCCAGCGCCTCCAGGTACACGAGGCCGCTCGACTCGTAGACGCTGGGCATGACGAACATGTCGGATGCCGCCAGGAATCCGGAGACATCGCCTTGCTCTCCCGCGAAGAACACGCGCTCGCTGACACCGTGCCGCTCGGCGAGCCCACGTGCATCGTGAAGGTGCCGTTCGTCGCCACCGACGACGAGAAGCAAGACGGTCGGCGCCCCGGCGAGCGCGGCGATGGTGACCGGCAGGCCCTTGCGATCGAACTCGTGCCCGATGAAGAGGGCGACACGGGCCTCGTCGTCCAGATTGAATCGTGCGCGCGCGGCCCGGCGCTCCTCGGCGGTAGGAAGCCGGAACTTCTCGAGGTCGACTCCATTGGAGATCACCTCGATGCGAGGTCGCACCTTGCCATACGTGGCCCGAAGCGTGTCGGCCTCGCCGTCGGTCAGCGTCACCACAGCGCGATGGACGGCCCCGCGATAGCGTCGACGATCGCGCAGATACGTGTAGACGTGCGTCGGATCGCGAAGGTAGCGCAGCCACGAGTTGCCTCGCGCCTTCATCGCCGCGTAGAGGACTCCGTGGTTCACGTAGATGTCGCCCGTCATCACGTCGTTGTGGCAGATGGACACCGCGTCCGGTCGTTCCGCCAGGTAACGCTTCGTGAAACGGGTTCCCTGGGTGCTGAACGACAGGATGCGTTGGGCCTGCGCCAGGCGTGCCGTGCGCCACCCGCGCACGCGGACGCTGCGGCGCCCGGCGGCCGTCATCGGGTACGTCACGTTCTCGACCGCGACCCCGAGCTTGCGCAACTCCCGATCCAGGTTCCAGGCCACCCCTGCAACACCGCTGCCCGGGCCGATGAACGGCACGATCTGCACGATGCGCATGTGGCTCTCCAGGACGGTTGTGATCACGATATCCGCCGTGAGGATGCCCGCGCATCGTTGTTCGCGAGGTACAGATCCGCACTCCGACCCCAGAACGGGTCGGACAGGAATGTTCACTTCCCGCGTTGCCTATCATTGCCGTGGAACTCGACGATCATTGCTGTCTCGAACAGAGGCCGTGCGGGGCAGGAAAGGCAGGACGATGGCGTCGAGCTACGAAGCGGTGGCGTCGGAGGGACGCGCAGGCGCTGTGAGGCGGCGCTGGGTCTCCGCTGCGCTGTGGGCGTTGGCGGGAATCGCTGCCGCGATCCTGGTCGTCGCCGAGTGGCGTTCGGCGGCGGCGTCCGGCGTGGGCACCGACCTGGGCTACTTTCTCGAAGCCGCGCGTCGCGTCATCCATCAGGAGTCCATCTACGGGGCCTCCGGTTACGTCTACTCGCCGCTGATCGCCTGGATTCTCGCGCTGTTTGCTACCTCCTCCGCCATATCGACGTGGTGGGCCGGCGTGGTCCTGGCAGGGTGCGTCATCACCATCGTCGCGATGATGATCGTGTTGTGGCGCGTCATCGAGAGTTGGCAGCGCCCGCTGCTCGCTCTTGTCATGGTCGTGACGATGCTCGGTGACGCCGTGCTTGATACCGAACTGAAGCTTGGCCAGGTCGACACCATCGTGCTTGCGGTTGTCGCGGTTTCCTTGCTCCTGCAGCGTGCAAGGCTTCCTGTCGTCTCGGGCGCGGTGCTCGCGCTCGCCGCGATCATCAAGACGTGGCCGATCCTCTTCGCGCTGTGGCTGCTACGGAAGGGCGCCGACGGTCGCTGGCGGGCCGTTGCCGGCTTCGCAGGAGCGGTGTTGATCTTCCTCGTGATCGTTCTGCTGGTGGATGGGCCGCACGGGTACACGAGCTGGTTCGGCAGAACGCAGTCGATGAGCAGTCAGCACTTCGCCGTTTGGTCGGCACTCGGGGTGGGTCGCGAGTTGTTCACCGTGACCGGCGACTTCATACCGATCGCCAACCTTCCCGCTCTTGCCACAGCGATCGGCCTCGGCCTCGGCGCGTATGTCGTTCTGGTTCTTGCGCTCGTGCTCTGGCGCCCGGGCGACGCGATCCTCTCGCTGTGGAACGTCGTGATGGCGTGCGTACTGCTGCTTCCCGTGTCTCACTTGCAGTACTTTCTGCTGTTCGTTCCGCTTTTGTGGGTGTGGGCGGCGTATGCAATCCGCGATCGGTGGCGTGGGCCGGCGCTCGTCGCGGTGATTGCGATGGCGGCGCGTTGGGTCATGCCCTATCTGGTAGACGTCGCGCCCGTCGACAGCCGATGGAAGTACCTCGTCATCATGGCGGTCAACCTGATCGCGCTCGGCGTGTCCGCGGTCTGCGCGTCGCGGTATGTCCAACGCTCCGTCAGATCGCTCGCCATCGACTGAACGGCCAGATGATCGCGACGACCTTGCCGACGATCTCGTCGCTTTTCGCCCATCTGAAGCATGCGGTGTCTCCAACAGGGGCACCCCTGCAGCCGAAGGCGGAGTCCGACGAGTTGCCGCGGTTGTCGCCCAAGACCAGGTAGGAGTTCTTCGGGACGGTGACGGGTCCGAAGCAGCGCGTGGATCGAGGCTTCGACGAGCAGTCCAGCATTCCGGGTTCGAAGGGAAGGTTGTTCGACACGTACGGTTCGTCGAGCGGATGCCCGTCGACGACCACCTGACCCTTCGCTGAGCAGCAGGCGACGGTCTGCCCCGGACCGGCGATCACCCGCTTGACCAGAGTGTGCGTGCCGGTCGGACCGAATCCGGTCACCTCACCGATCCAACGCAGCGCTGCCTTCAGCGGGTTCTCCGCCGGCTGGGCGCCCCAGGTCGAGTCGGCGTCGAACACCACCACATCGCCCGTGTGCGGCACGGTGCCGAGGTAGGCCAGGCGGTAGACCAGAACGTCGTCTCCCGGCTGCAGCGTGTTCTCCATCGAGCCGCTCGGCACGGCGTACGGCTTGGCGACGAATGCGAGGATGAGGCCGAACACCACGAACGCCAGAATCAGCTGGAACCACGCGCTCGACAGGAACCGGCGCCAGCCCACCCGGCCGCGACCCTGCGCCATTGTCGAGGGATGCTCGGTCACCGTCTCACCGTAGCCGACCGCCGGATGCCCGGCCGGAATGGCATTAATGTGTCGCCATGGAGGATCGAAGCACGTGAACCGGCTGGCGATCGCGACTGCGGCCACCTCGGTGCCGATGGGGGCGCAGGTGTACGAGCGAGAGATCTCGGCGCGCGCATCCGCCGCGCTGGACGAGACCGGACACGAGTGGGCGGTCGAACAGGTCGTCGCTCGTTCCCTCAGGTCCGACCTGGACGGCACGGTGCGCATCCCTGCCGGCCTGCTGGAACGCGGTGGGCGCGGCGTGCGTGCCGCCGTCGGGCGGTGGGTCTACCCGAAGGGTGCGCTAGTTCATCGCATGGGTCTCACGTTGCCTCCGGCAGCGCGTGAGGTGATCACCCTGCACGACGTGGTCGCCTGGCGCTTTCCCGACGAGGGCACGCCCATCGCGTCGGCGGCCGAGGAGATGCGCAGAGCCGCCGCTGTGATCTGCGTGTCCGAAGCAACGGCCGCGGACGCCGTCGAGATGTTCGGCCTGGAGAACGTGCGCGTCATCTACGAGGGCGTCGACGACAGATTCCGGCGCGCGCTTCCCTTGGACGCATCCGCTCGCCACGCCCTCGGGCTGGAAGGTCCGTACATCCTCCATGCCGGAGGGGCGAGCGAACGGAAGAACCTTCCGGCGCTCGCGGATGCCTGGGCGCGCATCGCCGGGAGCCATCCCGGTGTCACGCTCGCGCTCTCGGGGCCACCTCATCCGCGCCGGACAGAGCTCTTCGGGGCGCTCCCGCGCGTCTCATTGCTGGGGCGGGTGGATGCGGCGCTCGTTCCTGGCCTCATCGCCAGCGCCGAGGCCGTGGTGGTTCCGTCGCTGCATGAAGGATTCGGCCTGCCAGTGTTGGAAGCGATGGCGGCCGGAACCGTCGTCGTCGCGGCCGACACGAGCTCACTTCCGGAAGTGGCCGGCGGAGCCGCGCTGCTGGTGCCCCCTGACGGCCCCGGAATCGCCGAGGGTCTTACCGCTGTTCTGGGCGGTCAGGTGGACACGCACGATCTCGTCGAGCGCGGCCGTCTCAGGTCTGCGGAATTCACCTGGGAACGCTGTGCTGCCGAGCACGCGACCGTGTGGAACGACGCCGCGGCCTAGTCGCGGCGTCGCGATGAGGCGACCCGTTCGTAGATCTCCTCGTAGGCGTTGGCCACGCGATCCCAGGTGAAGTCGGTAACCCGCGCTGATCCCGCCGCCGCGAGCGATTCGCGTTCGGCAGAGCTGCCCACGAGCCTGCGCAGGGCGGATGCGAGTTGCTCCTCGTTCTCCGGGTCCGCCAGCAGTCCGTCCTCGCCGTCATGGACGAACTCGGGCGGGCCGCCGTTCGTTGTCGCCACGACCGGTGTGCCGGCGCGCCAGAACTCGAGCACGGCGATGCCGAACGCCTCGAACCGGCTCGGCACGACCCCGACCAGGGCTTCGCGCTGCACGTTCAGCACGCGAGGTCGCCCCAGCCAGCCGGGCAGCACCAGACGATCGCCGACGCCCAGATCTTGAGCGAGAGCGCGCAAGCTGTCGAGCTCGGGCCCACCGCCTCCGATCACGAGCAGAACATCGCGCGGCAGATCCGCTCGCGCGAACGCCCGCACGAGCAGGTCGAAGCCCTTGACCCGCTGAACCCGCCCGATGGCGGCGATGTACCGTGCGTGTATCTCCGGCTTCGTGTCGCCAGCCGCTTCGTCGAGATCGATGCCATTGAAGACGACCACCCCGCGGCCCTGCTGCAGGCCGAAGCGGGCGACGAGGTCGTCGATCGCCACCAGCGAGCATCCGGTAACGGCTGCTGCCTCGGCAAGCCCTCGGCGCAGACTGCCGACGGCCAGACGCGACCGGCTGAAGACCGCGTTGTCGTCGGCGAGCGTCTCGCCGTGCGTCGAAACGATGAGCGGCGTATGGGTGAGGCCGGCGAGCGCCCTCGAGTACGTGCCGTTCGGGCCGAAGCACTGCACGTGGATGACGTCGGGACGGTGCGCCCGGAACGCTTTGCGCCACTGGAGCGCGGCACGCGGGAGCCGGAGAGCGAAGTGCAGCATCGAGCGGAATGAGCGAGCCGGGAGCGGTGCGGGCAGATCCCAGACGGCTATTCCGTCCAGGTCGCGGACTCCGTGACCGCCTTCGCGGTCGATCGTCCAGACGACGACGTCGTGCCCGCGCTCGCGGAGCGTTCTGGCAACGTTCCGCACGTGCTCTTCCACGCCGCCGACGTGCGGCGCGTACGAACTGGTAGCCAGCGCGATCCTCATCGAGAGCAGCCTAGATTCACCTTGGGCGGCCTGTGGTCCACTCCCGTGCGCCATGGCACAATGTACCGACGAGGGGACGGACCATGCGCATCAATGCATACGTGATGGCTGCGGACCCTTGGTGGATCGAGGAGAGCGTCGGAAGCTACTACGACCTCGTGGATCGTATCGTCGTGACCTACGACGCCGACGGGTTGTCGTGGACCGGCTCGCCTCTTCCCATCGACGAGGCAGTTCGAAGGCTGAAGGCGATCGACAGCCAGGGAAAGTGCGAATTCGTCTCCGGACGCTTCTCACGCATCCATGAGGATCCGCTGGAGTGCGACACCCAGCAGCGCCGCGTCTCGCTGGAGGCGGCATCGGAGAACGCGGACTGGGTGATCCAGCTCGATACGGATGAGGTGCTGCTCGATCCGGCACGCTTCGCCGAGGCGATCGAGACAGCCGATCAGCGAGGGGCGCGTGGCCTCGAGTATCCCGCGCGCTACCTATACACGCGCAGCTCGAAAGGGGTGTTTCTCGAGGCGACCCGGTCGTTCTGGCGCCGCCGCGCCTCGTACCCGGGACCCGTCGCCGTGCGCGCCGGATCAAGCCTGGTGCACTGCCGGCAGATGGCGGGAGACGCGCTCTACCGAATCGACATCGCCCCGAACAACACCGACCCCGCGCATCCTGCCGACGCGGTCGTGCAGGAGGTCATTCCTCCGGAACATGCCATTCTGCACTTCAGCTGGGTGCGCAGCACGGAAGCGATGGATGCGAAGGCTGCCGGCTCCGGTCATACCGAGATGTACACGCGGCAGCTGCGCGCATGGAGGTGGCGCTCACGCCACCCCATCCTGACGACCCTCGGCCCGGGGCTCGGACCGTACAGAGCCTGGTACAAACCCTTGCGGCTGCCCGAGGAGCTGCAGCACTGGCAAGGCGAGACTGATGAGCGGTGAGGCGGTACCCGTGACCGACGAGTCGAACCCACCCGATTCGGGGCGAACTCTGTCCGCGGCCGTCGTGATACCCACCTACAATCGGCCCGACCGGCTCCGAAGCTGTCTGGCGCATTTGGAGAGTCAGACGCTGAAGCCGGAGCGTGTCGTGGTCGTGGACAGCTCCACGGATGATCGCACCGCCCAGCTCGTGCAGCCGATGTCCGAGGTGACCTATGTTCGCAATCCGCTTGGTCGTGGTCATACCGCTGAGTCGCGAGCCATCGGATCCTCGCTGTGCCGAGAGGACATCATCGCGTTCCTTGACGATGACGCTGATGCCCGGGAGGACTGGCTCGAGCATCTCGTCGCCGCCTTCCACGACGAGACGGTAGGCGGAGTCGGGGGCTGTGCGCTCAATGGCATCAAGGGCGAGCGCGAACAAGGACTGGGTGCAGTAGGCCGTCTGCTGCCCGACGGGCGCTTCACGGGCAACTTCGCCGCCGACACCGGTCGCGACGTCGACGTGGACCACCTGCTGGGTGCGAACATGGCGTATCGGCGGGCCGCGATCGAGAGGATCGGAGGCATCCACGGCGGCTATCCCGGAACCTGTATGCGGGAAGAGAGCGACATCGCGCTGCGGGTGCGCCGAGCAGGATATCGACTCGTCTACACACCCACCGCCGTAGTGGATCATCGTCCCGGCACGTACGCGAAAGGCAGCCGTTTCGACAAGCGATACGTGTACTTCGCGAATCGCAACTCGATTGTGCTCTTCGGTCGCATCTACGGGCTCGGTTCACCGATCTCACGTCGTTTCCTGTACACGCAGTTGCGAGAGGTAGGACTCCAGGCTCGTGCCGGCATGCACGCACTCGTGCGCAACCATGCGGCCAAACCCTCGAAGCGGGTGCGCGGCTTCCTGGGCCGGGCCGCCAATGCGGGTGCGGTGCTGGCAGGCATCGCCGCGGGGGTCCCGGCCGCCATGCGGTGGCGGCGCATGGACCGCAAGAACGTGCGAGCAGACGGCTGATCGCTGGAGACAGCACTCCTGTTTCGCCCGGTCCGCGCCCCGACAGCTGAATTCGTGGGCCCCTTTTTGTGGGGGGGTGGAGTGTCACTGACCGAGGGCTAGCCTGTGGGCGACGGGAGTACTGATGCCGCGACTTTCGGTTCTGATGCCGGTGCGCAACGCCGAAGCGCTGGTCGGGCATGCCGTGCGATCGAGCCTTCGCTCGATGCCCCGGGACGCCGAGCTCGTAGTGTGGGACGACGCATCCACCGACGACACGATCGGGGCCGTGGATGCGATCGGTGACCGGCGCATCCGTATTCTCCGCTCCGACGTGGCGCTCGGCCCTGGCGGTGCGATGCGCGAACTGTGCGAGCGCACCGACAGCGAACTCGTGGCGCGTATGGATGCTGACGACGTCTCGCTGCCCTGGCGGTTCGCCGTGCAGCCGGCGACCCTGAAAAGCACGGAGTGGGACATCCTCTTCGCGCCAGTGGTGAGATTCGAGAGCGGCTCCGCTCACGTGCGGCTCTCTGCGCCGGTCTCGATTCCGCCGACAATGGTCCCGTTGCACCTTGCCGTCATGTGCACGCTGATGCAGCCGACGATGCTCGCGCGACGAACCGCGTTGGTCGCGGCGGGTGGGTACCGGGACGTTCGGGCATCCGATTACGACCTCTGGCTGCGAGCCGCCGCCGCAGGTGTGCAGATGGGACGGTCCTCACTGGCGATGGTCGCGTATCGCCGTCATCCCGGGCAGTTCTCGTTCGTGCCGGGCTACATCAGCGCCCAGGCGACACCGACGTTCGTGGAGGCGTACCGCGAGTTCGCACGGCATGTGCTCGGCATCGAGACGGCCTGGACGGCTGGGTCTCCCGTGGAGTCCGTCGAGCAGCAGCGTTCGCTGAACGACATCCGGCAGGTGCTCGAACGCGAGGCGGACCATGCCGGAGCGCTGCAGGGGCGCCTCCTGCGGCGCACGATGCGTCACCTGCCCACGGGGCGCAGCGACTACGCCACGGTGTAGGTGAAGTCGGTCAGCACCATACCGCCGGCGGTGGCCTCCTCCGACGCCATCTCCGGGTAGGGGAGGTCGGGCAGGATTTCGAAGGTGGTGGCGCCCTCCCATGCGTCGAGGATGCCCGCACGGCAAAGGTAGACATCCACCGAGTACCGGCCAGGGCGAAGCCAGAGATCGTCGATTGAAAGCGTCAGCGTCTGCGGTTGCGAGGGATCGAGCCAGACACCGTGTACCCGGGAGTCGCACTGCGCGAGCGTCACGCCGTTCGCGTCGTTGACATGGGCCGAGACGAAGTAGGGTTGCCCGCCGGCGTCGTTGTCGCCGATCTCGATCTCGACCGTCTTGGTGTCCGCGACCTGGAATGTGGCCTCGGTCGCCACCGACCTTGCGCGCAGTTCCCCGGTTCCTGGACGACGAGACGCCTCGACCTGCTCGGCCGCGTGGTCGTCGAACGACTCGCGGTAGCGCGCCATGGCGCTGTTCACGTCGCCGTGGAAGACGAGCTCGCCCGCCTGCAGGAACATGGCCGAGGTGCACAGGTTGAGCACAGTCTGCATCTGGTGGCTCACGTAGAGCACGGTGCGACCGTCGGCGGCGGCGTCCCGCATTTTCGCCAGCGACTTGCGCTGAAACTCCGCATCCCCGACCGCGAGCACCTCGTCGATGGCGAGAATCTCCGTGTCGAGGTGCGCGGCAACGGCGAACGCGAGCCGCACGTACATGCCAGACGAGTAACGCTTCACCTGTGTGTCGAGGAATCTCTCCACTCCAGCGAACTCCACGATCTCGTCGAACCGTCGCACGATTTCGCGCCGGCGCATGCCGAGCAGGGTGCCGTTGAGGAAGATGTTCTCGCGCCCGGTCAGCTCGGGATGGAAACCCGTTCCCACTTCGAGCAGGCTCCCCACCCGCCCGTTCAGCTCGATACGCCCGGTGGTGGGAGCGGTGATGCGGGTGAGCAGTTTGAGCAGCGTGGATTTTCCCGCTCCGTTGCGGCCGATGATGCCGACCGCCTCACCCTGCGGGATTTCGAAGTCGAGGGCGTGCAGTGCGTCGAACCGCTCGGACGCCGATCGGCGGAACGGATGCCTGGCGAATTCGACTAGCGCTTCGCTCGCCCGATTCGCCGAGCGATGGGAGATGCGGTATGTCTTGGAGACGTTCGTTGCGGTGATCGCGGTAGGTTGCATGTTCATCGTGCCGCCTAGATCAGATCCGCGAAGGTGCGCTCGTAGCGCTGGAACACCACGAGGCCGAGAAAGAAGACGACGACCGCGACCGCCAATGACCCGGCGAGCTGCCACAGCGGCGGCATCGCCGTTCCCAGGACGGACCAGCGGAAGCCGTCGAGCATCCATGCCAGCGGGTTCGCGAGAAACAACGGTCGCAGCGTAGCCGGGACCGAGCTCGTGGCGTACGCGATCGGCGTGGCGTAGAGAGCGATCTGCAGCACCCACGGGAGCACGTACTGCACGTCGCGGTACTTCACCGTCAACGCCGATGCTGCCAGCCCGATTCCCATGGCGGTGAGGCCGACGATGGCGACCCAGACCGGTATGAGGAGGACCGGCCAGCCCGGGTTCACGCGGAACGCGAAGAGAAGAACGATGCCAAGCACGAGGCCGACCGCGAAGTCGAGTATCACGGAAAGGGCCGTCGACAGCGGCACCATGGCACGCGGGAAGAAGACCTTCGACACCAGGGCCTGATTGGCGACGAGCGACGATGCCGATCTGGAGAGGATGTTCGAGAACACCGTCCAGATGAGCATGCTCATGAAGGAGAACAGGAAGTACGGTACGCCGTCGCTGGAGAGCTTGGCGACCGCTCCGAAGATGATCGAGAATATGCCGGCGGAGGCGAGCGGCTGGAGAAGCACCCAGGCGACGCCGACGAATGTCTGCCGATAGCGCAGCACGACGTCGCGCTGCCCGAAGCGCAGGGCGACCTCGCGGGCTTCCCAGAGCTCGCGCCACGAGGGAAGGGCCAGCCTGCCTGGCGGAGTGATGACGGTCGGGCGCACGGGCTTGATCGTACCCGTAGCGCGGTCAGTGTCGGCGTACCTCCGCGACCACGCGGCGCATTGCGTCGGCACGCTCGTCCCATCCGGCGACGGGAACATCCGTGCCCGCGGGAAACCGAGAGGGTGAGGGGACGAGAGCGGAGATCGCAGCCGCGAACTCGGGTCCCGCAGCCAACGTCACCCGCGCGTCGTGCGCATCCCGGAACCCGGCGACGGGAGTGGCGACGACCGGCCGCCCGACAGCTGCGTACTCGTAGAGCTTGATCGGGTCGAGGCTCTCCGTGAACGGCGTGACGACGTGGGGAACGATGAGCACATCCGCGTGCTGCAGGTAGCCGATCACGTCGTCGTGCGGCCGTGACCCGAGGATGACTACGCCAGCCGACTCGAGCCGCACCGTGTCGCCCGCGCTCAGAGCGTTGGGTCCGATGAGCACGAGAGTGCCGCGCCCGTGCAGCGCCGACGCGGTGGCCTCGCAGAGCGCGACATCCAGCCGGTCGGTGTGAAGAGTGCCGACGTAGACCGCGGCGCCGTCCGGGAGGTCAGCAGGCCTTGGCTTCGGAACGCGGTACGTGTCGACGTCTACCGCGTTCGGGATGAGCTGGATCGGTCCTGGCCGGAGGACGGCTTTGCGGCGTACGAGCTCTGGGGAGCATGCGACGACGGCAGCGGCGTTGGCGAGAAGCCATCCTTCGTCGCGTCGCAGGCGCTCCAGCTCGGCGGGAGCGCGGTCGGCAGCCAGCCAGTCGTCGGTGATGTCGTACAGTGTCGGCCAGCCGGTGCGCTCCGCAAGCGGGGCGGCGCCCGGGTCGTTGAGCCACAGAACGGGGTCGCGCATGCCTGCTGCGGCGGTGGCGCGCTGCACGGTGCGCGCGAGCCGCTCATCCGTGCGCTTGTCGAGGCGTCGAGGGAGCAGCTTGACGGCGCGGAACCGTAGGAGGCGTCCGTCATACCCGGGAACGGTCTGCGGCGCTACGCCGCCACGCGGCCGGCGCCGCGAGAACATGTCGTGCAGCGGGTCAGCTGCGGGCTCCACGAAGAGCACGCGCAGATCCGGGTCCGCTTGCAGCATCCGCGAGACAAGGTGCTGATTGCGTCGCCACACGTCGTCCCATGCTTCCAGCGACACGACGATGAGGTCCACCGGGCAAGAGTACGACGACCGTGCCCGCGACGCGGGTGGGTAGCATCACCTCATGCCCGTGCTCTCCGTAGCGTTCCCGCTGATCTTGGCCGCGGTGCTGATCGCGAGCGCGATTGGCAAGTTCCGGCATCCGGACGACATCAGCGGCTGGGCTGAGATCGGGGTTCCGCGTCCCCTGCGGCAGGAGTGGCTGCGCCGCCTTCACCCCTGGGGTGAGCTCGTGCTCGGCGTTGCCGTGGCCGTGCTCGGGAGCGTCCTCGGTGTGATTGCAGCGATCATCGCTGTGCTGCTCATGGGCGCCTATACCTGGCTCGTCGTTCGCACCGTGATGCGGACGGATGACGCCTCGTGCGCTTGCTTTGGGGCGCGCAAGCCGGTGACGCGTGTCACGGTGGTGCGGAACGTGTGGCTGACCGTTGTCGCGATCGTCGCTGCGGCCACGGTGTGGGCTACGCCGCTTTTCGGTGGGGCGCTCGTCGGAGGAGTGCTCGGCTGGCAATGGCTGATCGGCCTGGCGGCGGCCGCGGCGACGGCGGCGGTCATCCTCTGGCCGGAGGGCGCCGCTCCGAGCTCTGAGCGGACTGAGCCGCCGGTGGTCTCGGGCGCCGGCGACGACCTCGAGTACATCCGAACACGCACTCCTGCCGTGCCGGTCAGCACCGCCGACGGCACCGTACACAACCTGCGCTCACTCGCCGCACAGAAGCCGATCGTGCTGCTGGCCGTATCGCCGACGTGCGGGGCGTGCGAAGCGGTGATCGCGAAGGCCCCCGAATGGAGAAGGCTTCTTCCCGAGGTCGACGTACGGATGCTTCTGCGCACCGCGCCGGAGCAGGGCACGATGATGGAGCTCGATGAGCCGCAGTCGTTGCACGATCCAGAGGGCTACGTCAGCGGTTCGATCCAGGACTGGCCGACGCCCACCGCGGTGCTCCTCGGCATGGATGGGATGCTCGCCGGCGGCCCCGTCGTGGGCGTGGACGACATCTCCGAGTTCATCGGCGATGTCTACGAGAGCCTGCACGGCGAGCGACCGCCTGCGAGCTGAGCAGCGGGAGCTAATTCGGGCGCAGCGGCAGGGCTGCGAGCACCGTTTGCAGTTCGCTCCACGTGCGCGACCAGTCATGAGCCTCCGCGCGCCCTCTGGCCGACGCAGCGAGCCCGGCGGCGAGGCCGGCGTCGTCCAGGACCGAGCGAAGCGCTTTGACGAGATCGTCGGGGGAGTCGGGTTCGACCAGGATCCCAGCGTTGCCGAGAAGCTCAGGGATGCCGCCGATGCGGCTGGCGATCGTCGGACGGCCGGTGGCGAGCGCCTCGCCCACGGTCAGCGGGGCCGGGTCCGGCCAGCGCGACGGAACCACGAGTACGTCGGCCGACCGCAGCAGGTCGGGCAAGTCGGAACGTTCGACGAACTGCTCGAATCGCACGGCGCAGCGGCACTCGGCCGCGAGCGAACGCAACGAGCGCTCGTAGTCGGTGAGCGGGGCATCCGGCGCGAATCCCGGACGGCCGACGATGAGGATCTCGGCGTCGCTCTCGCCGAGCGCGGCCGCCGCGCGCAAAAGCACGTCCGGGCCCTTGTCGGGGATGACTCGCCCCACGAACATGACGCGGGGCGGATGGGACCGCGTCCGTGCCTCGCCAGGGCCGAACTGCTCCGTGTCGACTCCGTTGCCGACGACGTGCACGCGCTCGGACAGCGACTGAGTGAGCCGCTGCCTGGTGCGGTCCGCCAAGGATTCGCTCACGCAGATGATGGCCGTGGCCTGCATGAGCATCCGCTCCGTCTCGGACTTGGAGTATGTGCGCAGCAGGTCATTGTGGGCGTACAGCAACGTGGCGTGCGGTGAGTCGCGCAGCAGCCACGGCACGATCGGCGCGTTGTGCGCGAGAACGATCGACGGCGGCTGATCTCGCAGAGCAGCGGCGGCCGGAGCGAAATACCGGGCGACACCTGTGCGCGGCAGCCCCGCCCGGCCGCGGAGGGCATCCGTGTAGCGCTCGACCCTGCTCGGGCCGGCCGCGCCCACGTACTCGATGACGTCAGCGCTGTCGTACCGAGGACGGTACGTCGACTCGTCGAGCACGACGGCGTGACGTTCAGCGCCCAAGCGCTCGGCGGCCCTGGCCAAACCGTCTACGACTGTGGGGATAGCCGAGCCCGTGCGCGCCGAAAAGTGATCTCCAGGAGTGATCACATGGACGATGCGGCGCTGGGGCATGACGTCATGCTACGCAAAGCCCCAACCGGCGAGCAGCGTCTGAAATCGTCGCTCGATCGCGTGCTCGGCCATGGCGCGCCTGTGGCCCGCTGATGCGACTCGCCGCGCGAAGCCGGGCTCAATCCGGGCGCGCCGAACATGCGCGAGCAACTCGTCTTGGTCAGACCAAGAGAGCATCTCGCGATTCGGTTCGAAGAAGGCATACGTCCGGGGGTTGTCGGTGATGATGAGGCCACCTGCCCCAGCGATTTCGAACACGCGAGGGCTGACACCGGTGTCGGCGTTCCGGTGGCCATTGACGCAGATCCGTGCCATCGACGACATTCGCACCGACTCCGCCAGAGAGACATCACCGAACAGCCGAGCATTCGAGGACGGCTCGACCCACTGCCGCCACATTCGACCGACCAGATCAATGGGAATGGACGCACTCGTGAGCGCATCTGCTGCGAGTCGCCGACTCGGGTACGGCGCTCCAAGGATCAACGGTCGTTCAGACCATCGGCCGGCTACTTCGGGAACCGCAGCGAAGCCTTGTGGAACATAGTCGCAGGGGCGCGAAAGCGAGGCTGTCAGCGCGTCCGCCTCAGCCGGATTGAATGACGCAAGGAAGTCGAAAGAGCGAAGGTCGAGCGCGGATCGATGTGACATCCCGTGGTCATCGAGAAGCCAGAGGCCGCTCTGGATGCCGCGGGCAGACAGCTCGCCCAGGATTTCGTCGGTGGCTAGTTCGTCCGAGTTGACGAAGAGTGCCAGATCGAACGTGGTCTTCGATCGGCGCGACCACTGACGAAATCGGTGTTGCTCAGACCAGAAGTAGTCACGATTGGCGCCGAGCGCATTCGGAAGCTTCACCTGGGCGAACCGCCGCACCCGAGTTGCGAAGTCGTACTGCCGCAATCCCACGTACGTGGTGACGCGATGACCCAACGTTCGCAGAGCGCGTTCGTACGTTTCGGTGTACCCGCGATACCCGAGCCCGACCAGGAGGATCTTCATCATCGCGTCACATCCCTTCCCACTTCAGCTGCTGAGGCTTTCGCGCGAGGTGTCACGGCCGCGGCGCGAGACGCGCCTCCACCCGCACCGGGCCAAGGCGGTAGAGGGCGGCGCGGCGGCGGGCATCCTTTCCGCGCTGGCCGGGCAGCACCGCTGAGCGCAGCATCGCACCGAGCCAGACCGCGACGCGCGCCCGCTGCCATCCGGCGGCACCGAAGTGCTTCCGCAGGTACCGCTCCAATGACGCGTGGAAGTGCAGCTCACGCGCCGTCGAGTCCGTGCTCGTCGCCGCTCCCTCGTGCACGGCGCGGATGCGCGGCGCCGTTCCGTGCCGCCAGCCGAGCAGGTGCGCCCTATACGCCCAGTCTGTCTCCTCGGCGTAGAGGAAGAACCGCTCGTCGAAGCAGCCGACCTGGCGGAGGGCCTCCGTGCGCAGCATCAGCACGGACCCGATGACGTATGTGCCGCCGCGCTCGAAACGGCCGAGACCCACGGCCTCGAGCCACGCGTTCAGCGGAGACGGGAACGGCCACCGCACCCGGGCCTCGCGGCCGGCGGAGTCGGCCTGCAGTGGGGCGATGCTCGCCAGGGAGGGGTCGAGACGCAGCATGGTGTGCAGCCTCGACACATCGTCGGCGCTGATGCGGGCATCCGGGTTGAGCAACAGGAGATCGGCGCCCGGATCCAGGCGGTTCGCCAGTGCGATGTTGACCCCGGCGGCGAAGCCACCGTTGCGGCCGGCGTCGAGGTAGCGGATGCCCAGCTCCTGGCACAACGCCGCGATCTCGGGCAGTGACGAGTTGTCGACGACCGTGACCGGCAGGGCCGCCACCGGCTCCAGCGCCTCGCGGAGCAGCTCGGGCGCGCCGTATGCGACGACCGCGATCTCCAAGCCAGGCGAGGGAGGCGCAGGCGGATGGAGCACCGAACGGTACAGCTGGAGGTAGTCGCGGCCGACGGCATCCCATGAGCACTCCTGTGCACGGGCGAAGCCGCGTTCGCGCAGCTCCTCGCGGCGCTCGCCGGCAGCGGTGACCAGTGCGGTGGCGAGCGCGGCGGCGTCGCCGTGCGGTACCACGATGCCGGCGCCGGCCACGACGTCGGGTAGTGCGCCGGCGTCGCTGGAGACGACGGGCACGCCGGATGCCATGGCCTCGATCGCGACGCGTCCGAACTGCTCCGTCCAGCCGTCGCGCGGGATGGAGGGCACGGCGACCACGTCGACGGAGCGGTAGAACGCGACGACGGCGTCCGGGTCGACCGGGCCGACGAGGCGCACGCGCTCCGTCAGTCCCCGCGACGCGAGCTCGTGCGGGAGGGCCTCCGACAGCGGTCCGCCGCCTGCGATCCGCGCGTGCAGGCGATCGTCGCGAGCAAGGGCATCCAGCAGCACGAAGAGGCCCTTCTCCGGCACCAGTCTGCCGAGAAAACCGACCGTCACGGTGTCGTCGTGGGGCGACGGGATGCCGGAGGCAGCGATTCCGGGCGCGCCGGCGTTCTCGTCGTCCCTGTCGGGCGTGCGCGCGAACCGCTCGAGATCGATGCCGAGCGGGATCACCCTGGCACGACCCGGGAAGCCCTTCTGCTCGGCGATCCTGGCCGCCTCGAGGTTGCACGCCGAGATCGCGGCAGCGCGGCGCAGCGCACGGCGCTCCAGCCACCGGAACGGCGGGGGATAGCGCTTGTCGAGGTTCTGCGCCGTGTAGAGCACATACGGAGCGCGGCATCGGCTCAGTGCACGCAGGGCGAGCACCTCGGCGGTGGCGAGCGAGAACGGCTCCTCGTGGATGTCGACGATCTCCGGCGCCGAGCGCAGCGCCCGCCAGATCGGTCGCG
Source organism: Humibacter ginsengiterrae (assembly GCF_054780115.1). Lineage (NCBI taxonomy): Bacteria > Bacillati > Actinomycetota > Actinomycetes > Micrococcales > Microbacteriaceae > Humibacter > Humibacter ginsengiterrae. The sequence continues at coordinate 73,844 of NZ_BAAGWY010000015.1, read as the reverse complement.
GGTCGTACAGGAACAGGGCAGGATGCGCGCCCCAGGTTCGCACCCCCGTCACCTTCTCGTTCGGCCGCGCCCGCAACGACACCTCGACCCCACCCTCGACCCAGCTGCGCGCGCAGAGGGTCTGGACGTCGACTCCGTGTGCGGTCAGTGCGCGCTCCCGGCCCCGCCACTCGTCGACGACGGCGCTGTGCGAGATCTTGAGAACACGCACCAGACACCCCCGTAGACTCGTTGCGCATGACTCTATCGGTCGCCCGCGCGGCGATCGTGCGTCTCGGGGGGCAGGAGTGGAGCACGTGAACGACCATGTGAACGACATGCGTCGAGGGCCCCGCACGCTCTTTCTCGCCCACACCGACGTGGCCGGGGGCGCCGAGCTGGCGCTGGTGCGGATGCTGCTGGCCGATCGGGCATGGAACGCCGCGATCCTGCTCGCCTCGGGAGACCCGCGCGACGGTGTGTTCGCACCGTTGGTGGGCCGGGTCCCGATCCGCGTTCGCGGGGTGCGACAGCTCTCCGGCGCCGCGAGCGCGTCCACTCCTGTACAGGCCGGCAACGCCGTGCGGCTCCTGACGCAGGCGGCGGTCGTGCGCACGCATCCCGCGTTCCGGTCCGCCGACGTCGTCGTGGCGAACACGACCCGCTCGGCGGCGTACGGGGCGCTCGCCGCCCGCACCAGCCGGGTGCCGTTCGTGGTGCACATCCGCGATCTCGCCGAGTCCGAAGCGATCGGCTCCGCCGGAGCGAGCATCATGCAGCGCATCGTGCTGCCGCGCGCGGACGGGATCGTCGCCGACACGGCTCGCGCACTGGCATCCGCTCGCCCGTTCGCGCGCGACGACGCGGTGACGGCGGTCATCCCGAGCGCGTCGGGGCTGAAACCGGGTGCGCCGCGAGTGGCGTCGGAACGGCCGCTCACAGTCGGGATGCTGGCCCGCATCGACCCGTGGAAGGGGCAGGAGCTGCTGCTCGACGCCTTCGCCGTCGCATTCTCCGACGGGGATGCGGTGCTCGAGCTGGCGGGATCCGCGCCGTTCGGCCACGAGGACTTCGCGCTGCACCTTCGGGACAGGGCCGATGCGCTCGGGCTCGGCGAACGGGTGCGGCTGCTCGGTCACGTCGAGGACGTCGACGCGTTGCTGGCCCGGTGGGACATCGCCGTGCAGGCCTCGACGCGCGCAGAGCCGCTCGGGCAGAACGTGCTGCAGTATCTTGCAGCCGGATGCGCCACCGTGGTCGCCGACGAAGGCGGACCCACCGAGTGGGTCGAGCACGAGCGCAACGGGCTGCGGTTCGCGCCGCGCGACGTGCATGCGCTGACGGCCGCTCTGCAGCGGCTCGACGCCGAGCCGGCGCTGAGAGCAGCCCTCGGGGCCGCTGCCGCGGCGACGCCAGGGCTGCTCGACGACGCCGAGGTGGCGGCGATGCAGCGGGACTTTTACGCAGACGTAGTGGGGGAAGTGGCGAGACGGAGGGGTCGAAGCCGATGAGCCTGTTGGGGGAGGGCCGTCATCGTTCGGGCGACGACGGCCGGATCGGCAAGGAGAAGCGCGGAACGTTCACGGTGCTGACCGTGTGCACCGGGAACGTGCACAGGTCGGCGCTCGCCGCCGAGCTGCTGGCGACCTGGGCGAAGTGGTATCTGCCGCCGACGGTCGCAACGCACGTCGCGGTGACCAGTGCGGGAACCGGCGCGCCCGTCGGAGAGCCCATGGGCCAGGACCTGCAGAGCGTGGCGGCCCGCCTCGGAGCGCAGGGCGGGGATCACCGCGCCACCCAGCTGACCGACCAGCAGATCGCCGGTGCAGATCTCGTGCTGGTGGCATCCGAAGCCCATCGCGACGAGATCGTCAGCCGTGTGCCGCGAGCGATGCGGCGCACGTTCACCATGCTCGAGGCGGGCCGAATCGCTTCGCAGCTCGAGGTTCAGCCGCCGCGCTCGTTGAAAGACCTGAACGCCGTGGTCGGCGAGCTCGCAAGGCGAAGGGTGGGAGGCGGCGATCCGGGAGCCGACGACATCGTCGACCCGCAGGGCAAGGACATCACGGCCACCGACCTCATGGTGAGCCAGGAGGTGCCGGCCCTCGTGCAGATCGCGGTGGCACTCTGGGGGATGCCCGCCGCCGAGGCGACGGCGTACCTGGCGGCCGCGTCCGACCCGGCTTCGCTACGGCGGTGACGCGCACCGTTCGGCCCCAGTGGTTCGGGCTCAGTGGTACGGCCCCTGTGGTTCGGCCCCTGTGGTTCGGGCTCAGTGCAGTGCGATCGCCGTGCGGTAGACGGCGTCGGTGCCGGCGACCTGCGCCGTAAGGGTGAACTCGGCTCGCTGACGTCGCCGCCCGGCCGCCCCGAGAGCGTCGCGGCCCTCGTCGTCCGACGCGAGCGAGCGCAGGTTGCGGGCGGCGGCATCCGGGTCGTCCGGCGGGTACAGCGCGCGCGGATCGAGGCCCTCGAGAATCTCCGCGTGGCCGCCCGCGTCGGCCGCCACCACCGGAAGTCCCGCGGCCATCGCCTCGATGACGGTCAGCCCGAGGCCCTCGACCGTGCAGGGCGCAAGCAGCATGCCTGCGGTGCGGAAGCGGGCGGCCAGGTCGTCGCGGAACCCGAGGAAGACGGCGTCGACATCCAGCTCGCTCGCCAGTTGCTCCAGCGCCCCGCGTTCCGCTCCCTCACCCGCGATCTGCAGTCGCCAGCCGTGCTCGGCCAGTGCCGAGGCGGCGAAGGCGCGGATGCCTTGATCGGTGCGCTTCTCCGGCTGCAGCCGCTGGGCGATGAGCACGATGCGATCGCGGTCGGCCTGCGCGTCGTCTGGCACGTCGGGCACCCCGGAGTGCACGACGGTGCTCGGGCGACCCGTTGCCGCGGCGACAGCACGGCTGATCGCGATCTCGGCCTGGATGCGACGGCCAAGGAACGCGTCGATCGGCACGGGCCCGAGACGGCCGCGTGCGGCCGCGAAGTGGCGGGTGGACACCAACGGCGGAGCGTCGCGAAGGCGGGCGAGTGCGAAAGCGGCGGCGAGGTCCGCTGCGGTCATGTGGGAGTTGACGACGTCGGCGTCACGAGCCAGCGCGTACACGGCATCGGCGACATCCCTGGTGCGGTCCGGAGTCGCGGTGTGCGCGACGCCTGCGGCATGCAGGCTCGGGCGCATCCTCGCCGGATCCCCGCCGATCACCTGTACCGTGTGGCCGGCCTGAGCCTGCGCGACGGCGAGACGCAGCACGAAACGTTCAACGCCGGCGAAGCCGTCCGAACGAATGGCGTGCAGGATGTGTATCCCGGTCATCCGCGTGCCCTCGAGATCCGTCTCACATCGCCCCCGCCACATCTTAAGCAGACCTTGAGGGTCCGCTTGTGGTGCCTCGGTTGTGTCTTGAGCTTTCGCGGCCACAGTGGATATCGGCGAACCCGAAACGCCTCGTGACCGGGCGGGCGACCCGAACGCCCGCCCGGTCATGCAACACCCCGAGTATTCGCCCCCGAACACCGAGAGACTCCGCCGATGAGGAACCGCGTGTGAGCACCGACATCAGGTACGAGGAGCGGGAGCTCGTCGACGGGACGGTGCTCACCACTCTCGCCGACGAACTCCAGGGCCGCGACGACCTCGCGGTGCGTTTCGCCGCGGAGTTCATCGCAGACCTGCCTGTGCGATGCGCCAGGATGCATGCGGCCTGCGGCACCGGCGACCGCGAGGCGCTCCTCCGGGTCGCGCTGAGCATCCGGGCGAGCGCACACATGGTGGGCGCGGGGCTGCTGGCGGCGGATGCCCAGGCGTTGCGGCTCCTCGCCCTCAGAGCTCCGATGATGGAATGCGCGGCGCAGGCGAGCGTGGTGGAACGGTCGGCGAACGAGTCGGTCGTCGCGCTCATCCGCATCATCGCCGGATTCCGGCATTCGTGAGCGCGGACGTTCCCCGTTCGGTTCAGGTGGCGCCGGTTTAGCTGGGCGCGGCCGGCGTCGGTTCAGCTGGATGCCGACATGCGGTACCCGACGCCGCGCACCGTCTCGATCCACCGCGGCCGGCCGGGGCCATCGCCGAGCTTGCGGCGCAGGTTGGCCATGTGCACCTCGACGTTGCGGGCATCCGTCCCGCTGATGTAGCCGTAGCCGGCATCGTCGTAGCGCATCGCATCCGCCAGCGTCGACTTGGTGACGACACGGCCCTGCGCCTCCATCAGGCAGCGCAAGATCTCGAACTCGCTGCGCGTCAACACGACGTCTTCCTTGTCGCGGAGCACGACCCGCGTGGCCGGGCTCAGCTTCAGCCCGCGGTGCTCGAGCCACCCGTCCGAGTGCTCGGGCTCCGCCGGCTGGGGGATGTCGGCGACCGGTTCCTCCGAAGAGTGCTCACCGCGCGGGCGTCGCAGCATCGCCTCGATGCGCGCGCGGAGCTCACGTGGCCGGAAGGGCTTGCTGATGTAGTCGTCGGCGCCTGACTCGAGTCCGAGCAGAACGTCGATCTCGTCGTCGCGCACCGTGAGCATCACGATGTACGTCGAGGAGAACCGGCGGATGCGCTTGGCCGCCTCGAGCCCGTCGATTCCGGGAAGCGAGATGTCGAGCGTGGTGATCACCGGAGACCACTGACGCACGGCCTCGACACCGGCATCGCCGGTAGACGCGGTGCGCGTTTCGAACCCCATCTGCTCGAGCACAACCCCGATGAGGTCGCGGATGTCGGCATCGTCCTCGATGATCACCGCGATGTTCGGCATGGTTCCCCCGATCGATCCCCGCCAATGCCGTCGCCTGGCCCGGGCTCCCGGCGTGCGAACGACACGGTGACGAGATTAGCGTCTCGGCGATCCTTCGTCGCTCGCACGGCGCGACACGCCCGAGTTGCACGGAACGGTCGAATCTGGCAAACTTTTGGGGTTCAACATTTCGGTGCCGTGCGTCTGCGCGCGGTTCCCCGAATCACTGCCAGGCAGTGCATAGCCGCTTCGAGCCGGCTGATCCTCGCAAGGATCGAGCCCTCTGAGTTCAGGTTAGGCCGCGGGCAGAAGAACGAGCTTAATCGACACCCGAAGAGCCCATGGGCTATCCATGTGCTCTGCGAGGGCGACACGCCCGAGCGCGGGGGTCGGTGAGGGTGAGGGATGCCTGGAGCGCGAGCAACCGGCATCCGCGAAGCCTTTGACAGATAAACAGCGGCGGCACCACGTGGCGCCAGCGAAACGTGGCGGTGCGCAACGCACCGAACGCGACGCGTCCAATGCGGCTCTGACTGCCGTACGACGCCTGAACAGTAGAGAGAGAGTCAGATATGGCGGGACAGAAGATCCGCATCCGGCTTAAGTCGTATGACCACGAGGTCATCGACACCTCGGCGCGCAAGATCGTCGACACGGTGACCCGTGCCGGTGCTCAGGTCGTCGGGCCGGTGCCGCTCCCCACCGAGAAGAACGTGGTGTGCGTCATCCGTTCGCCCCACAAGTACAAGGACAGCCGCGAGCACTTCGAGATGCGCACGCACAAGCGGCTGATCGACATCATCGACCCGACGCCGAAGGCCGTCGACTCGCTCATGCGCCTCGACCTGCCGGCTGACGTCAACATCGAGATCAAGCTGTAGGGGTTCATCCATGTCTACTACTGAGACCAAGACCGTCAAGGGTCTGCTCGGCAAGAAGCTCGGCATGACCCAGGTGTGGGACGAGAACAACAAGCTCATCCCGGTGACCGTCATCGAGATCACGCCGAACGTGGTCACGCAGATCCGCACCCCCGAGGTCGACGGCTACAACGCCGTGCAGATCGCCACGGGCGCCATCGACCCGCGCAAGGTGAACAAGCCGGCCAGCGGCCACTTCGAGAAGGCGGGCGTCACCCCGCGTCGCCACCTCACCGAGGTGCGCACTGCGGATGCCGCCGACTACGCCGCGGGCCAGGAGCTCACCGTCGAGGGCACGTTCGAGGCCGGCCAGAAGGTCGACGTCGTCGGAACCTCGAAGGGTAAGGGCACCGCCGGTGTCATGAAGCGCCACAACTTCCAGGGCGTCTCCGCCTCGCACGGTTCGCACCGCAACCACCGCAAGCCCGGTTCGATCGGCGCGTCCTCGACCCCGAGCCGCGTGTTCAAGGGAATGCGCATGGCCGGTCGCATGGGTGCCGAGCGCGTGACCGTGCTCAACCTCACGGTGCACTCGGTCGACGCCGGCAAGGGCCTGCTGCTCGTCAAGGGCGCGGTTCCCGGCGCTCGCGGCCGCATCGTCTTCGTCCGCAACGCAGTGAAGGGAGCGTAGTCACATGGCTACCTCGATCGACGTTTTCGACGCCGCCGGCAAGAAGACCGGTTTCGTCGAGCTGCCCGCGGAGATCTTCGACGTTCAGGTCAACGTCCCCCTGATCCACCAGGTCGTCGTCGCGCAGCTCGCCGCTGCACGTCAGGGCACGCACAAGACCAAGAACCGTGGTGAGGTCTCCGGCGCAGGGCGCAAGCCGTTCAAGCAGAAGGGCACCGGCCGTGCCCGCCAGGGTTCCATCCGCGCCCCGCAGATGACCGGCGGTGGCATCGTGCACGGCCCGACGCCGCGCAGCTACGCGCAGCGCACCCCCAAGAAGATGATCGCCGCCGCGCTGCTGGGCTCGCTCAGCGACCGCGCCCGCGGTGAGCGCATCCACGTGGTGGAGTCACTCGTGGCCGGCGAGGCGCCTTCGACGAAGGCGGCCGTCTCGCTGCTGAACGGCGTCGCGAGCTCGAAGCACGTGCTGATCGTCACCGAGCGCGACGACTTCACCGGCGTGAAGAGCGTTCGCAACATCCCGACGGTGCACACGCTGCCGTTCGACCAGCTGAACGCCTACGACGTGCTCGTCTCCGACGACATCGTCTTCACCAAGGCTGCTTTCGACGCCTTCGTCGCCAGCAAGTCCGCGAAGAAGGAAGAGGTGAACGCGTAATGCCCGCCATCAACAAGGACCCGCGCGACGTCATCATCGCTCCGGTCGTGTCCGAGAAGAGCTACTCGCTCATCGACGAGGGCAAGTACACCTTCCTCGTCGACCCCCGCTCGAACAAGACCGAGATCAAGCTCGCGATCGAGAAGATCTTCAAGGTCGAGGTCGCATCCGTCAACACTCTCAACCGCCAGGGCAAGACGCGCCGCACCAAGTTCGGCATGGGCAAGCGCAAGGACACCAAGCGCGCCATCGTCACCCTCAAGTCCGGTTCCATCGACATCTTCACGGCTGTCGGCTAGGGAGCAAGGGAACAACTATGGCTATTCGCAAGTACAAGCCGACGACCCCCGGTCGCCGCGGCTCGTCCGTGGCCGACTTCGCCGAGATCACCCGGTCGACGCCCGAGAAGTCGCTGCTCAAGCCGCTGTCGAAGTCCGGCGGCCGCAACAACCAGGGCCGCATCACCACCCGCCACATCGGCGGTGGCCACAAGCGCCAGTACCGCGTCATCGACTTCCGTCGTAACGACAAGGACGGCGTCAACGCCAAGGTCGCGCACATCGAGTACGACCCGAACCGCACCGCGCGCATCGCGCTGCTGCACTTCGTGGACGGCACCAAGCGCTACATCATCGCTCCCGACAAGCTCAAGCAGGGCGACATCGTGGAGTCGGGCCCGAACGCCGACATCAAGCCGGGCAACAACCTGCCGCTGCGCAACATCCCGACCGGTACCGTCGTGCACGCCATCGAGCTGAAGCCCGGTGGAGGTGCGAAGATCGCCCGCTCGGCCGGTGCATCCGTTCGCCTCGTCGCCAAGGACGGCCCCTACGCCCAGCTGCGCATGCCCTCCGGTGAGATCCGGAACGTGGATGCCCGCTGCCGCGCCACGATCGGCGAGGTCGGCAACGCCGAGCAGTCGAACATCAACTGGGGCAAGGCCGGCCGCCTGCGCTGGAAGGGCGTTCGCCCGACGGTGCGCGGTGTCGCGATGAACCCGATCGACCACCCGCACGGTGGTGGTGAGGGCAAGACCTCCGGTGGCCGCCACCCGGTCAGCCCGTGGGGTCAGAAGGAAGGCCGCACGCGCCACCCGAACAAGGAAAGCGACAAGCTGATCGTCCGCCGCCGCACCGCTGGCAAGAAGCGCAAGTAGGAGTTAGAAGAAGATGCCTCGCAGTCTCAAGAAGGGCCCCTTCGTCGACGAGCACCTGCTTACCAAGGTGGTCCGCGCGAACGAGTCCGGCAGCAAGAACGTCATCAAGACGTGGTCGCGTCGCTCGATGATCGTGCCGGCCATGCTCGGCCACACGATCGCCGTGCACGACGGCCGCAAGCACATCCCGGTCTTCGTCACCGAGACGATGGTCGGCCACAAGCTCGGGGAGTTCGCCCCGACCCGCACCTTCCGGGGACACGTGAAGGACGACAAGAAGGGTCGTCGCCGCTGACGCGGTGACATAAGGAGGAGAAAGAAATGGTGGAGTCGATCGCACGTGTGCGACACATCCGCGTTACGCCTCAGAAGGCTCGTCGCGTCGTCAACCTGATCCGCGGCAAGCAGGCGCAGGAGGCCCTGGCCATCCTGAAGTTCGCCCCTCAGGGCGCGAGCGAGCCGGTCTACAAGCTCCTCGCATCCGCTATCGCGAATGCCCGGGTGAAGGCCGACGCCTCGAACCAGTACCTGGACGAGCGGGATCTCTACGTGAGCCGCGCCTTCGTCGACGAGGGCACCACGCTGAAGCGTTTCCAGCCCCGCGCACAGGGCCGCGCGTTCCGCATCAACAAGCGCACCAGCCACATCACCGTCGTGCTGGCCACACCTGACGAGGGGACGAAGTAATGGGTCAGAAGGTCAACCCCTACGGCTTCCGTCTGGGAATCACCACGGACCACGTGTCGCACTGGTTCTCGGACTCGACGAAGCCCGGTCAGCGTTACGCCGACTACATCGCAGAAGACGTCAAGATCCGCACGCTGCTGAAGACGCAGCTCGACCGGGCCGGCGTCTCGCGCATCGAGATCGAGCGCACCCGCGACCGCGTGCGGGTGGACATCCACACCGCACGCCCCGGCATCGTGATCGGTCGCCGTGGAGCCGAGGCCGAGCGCATCCGCGCCGACCTCGAGAAGCTCACCGGCAAGCAGATTCAGCTGAACATCCTCGAGGTGAAGAACCCCGAGACGGATGCCCAGCTCGTCGCCCAGGGCATCGCCGAGCAGCTGTCTGCTCGTGTGGCGTTCCGCCGTGCGATGCGCAAGGGTCTGCAGGGCGCGCAGCGCGCCGGTGCCAAGGGTGTTCGCATCCAGGTTTCCGGCCGCCTCGGCGGCGCCGAGATGAGCCGGTCGGAGTTCTACCGCGAGGGTCGTGTGCCGCTGCACACGCTGCGCGCGAACATCGACTACGGGTTCTACGAGGCCAAGACCACCTTCGGCCGCATCGGTGTGAAGGTCTGGATCTACAAGGGCGACATCACCAACAAGGAACTCGCGCGCGAGCAGGCTGCCGCCAAGTCCGGCCGCCCCGACCGCAGCGACCGCCCGCGCCGTGCGCCCCGCGCTCAGGCCGAGGCCCCCGCGGCAGAAGGAGCCAGTGCATAACCATGTTGATTCCCCGCAGAGTCAAGCACCGCAAGCAGCACCACCCGGGCCGTAGCGGCCAGGCGAGTGGTGGCACGAAGGTCACCTTCGGTGAGTTCGGCATCCAGGCCCTGACCCCCGCTTACGTGACGAACCGTCAGATCGAGTCCGCTCGTATCGCCATGACGCGTCACATCAAGCGTGGCGGCAAGGTGTGGATCAACATCTACCCGGACCGCCCGATCACGAAGAAGCCGGCAGAGACCCGAATGGGTTCCGGCAAGGGCTCGCCCGAGTGGTGGGTCGCCAATGTCAAGCCGGGCCGAGTGCTCTTCGAGGTCGCCGGCGTCAACGAGACGCTGGCTCGCGAGGCACTCACCCGTGCAATCCACAAGCTGCCCCTCAAGGCACGCATCATCAAGCGCGAGGAGGGCGACGCGTAATGGCGATCGGATCCAAGGAGCTCGCTCCCGCCGAGCTCGACACCTTCGACGACGAGAAGCTCGTCGATGAACTGAAGAAGGCCAAGGAAGAGCTGTTCAACCTGCGCTTCCAGTCGGCGACCGGCCAGCTCGAGAGCCACGGCCGCCTGCGCGCCGTCAAGCGCGACATCGCCCGCATCTACACGGTCATCCGCGAGCGCGAGCTCGGCATCCGTGCGACGCCGGCGCCGGTCGAGGCCCCCAAGGCCGCGAAGAAGAGCAGCAAGAAGGCTTCAAGCCCTGAGGCAGAGGCCGAGACGAAGGAGGAGGCGGAGTAATGGCAGCCACCAAGGCATCGGCCGACAAGGCCCAGGTGGACAAGGCGGAGACCGCCGGTCACGAGCACGCCGAGCACGACGTCAAGGAGGCGGGCGCCCGCGGCTACCGCAAGTCCCGCCGCGGCTACGTCGTCAGCGACAAGATGGACAAGACCATCGTCGTCGAGGTCGAGGACCGCGTGAAGCACCCGTTGTACGGCAAGGTCATCCGCCGCACCAACAAGGTGAAGGCGCACGACGAGAACAACACCGCCGGCATCGGCGACCTCGTCATCATCAACGAGACCCGTCCGATCAGCGCGACCAAGCGCTGGCGCCTGGTCGAGATCCTCGAGAAGGCCAAGTAGGCCCTCGGGCTTGCTTGTGACAAGGAGTTAGACAAGTGCTTCAGCAGGAATCACGCGTCAAGGTCGCCGACAACACGGGTGCCAAGGAATTGCTGACGATCCGCGTTCTCGGTGGCTCGAGCCGTCGGTACGCGGGTCTCGGCGACACCATCGTGGCGACCGTGAAGGATGCCATCCCCGGCGGCAACGTCAAGAAGGGCGATGTCGTCAAGGCGGTCATCGTGCGCACCAAGAAGAACACGCGCCGCGCAGACGGCTCGTACATCAAATTCGACGAGAACGCCGCGGTGATCTTGAACCCCAACGGCGAGCCGCGCGGCACCCGCATCTTCGGGCCGGTCGGTCGCGAGCTCCGTGACAAGAAGTTCATGAAGATCATCTCGCTGGCGCCGGAGGTGATCTGATCCATGGCGAACATCAAGAAGGGCGACCTGGTACAGGTCATCTCGGGCCCGAGCCAGGCACGCGGTGGAGACCGCGGCAAGCAGGGCAAGGTCATCGAGGTGCTGGTGGACCAGAACCGCGTCGTGGTCGAGGGCGTGAACTACGTCACCAAGCACGTCAAGGTCGGTCAGACTCAGCGCGGCTCCAAGACCGGTGGTCTTGAGACGCACGAGGCGCCGATCCACGTTTCGAACGTGGCGCTGGTCGACCCCGAGACGAAGAAGCCGACCCGAGTGGGCTTCCGCGAGGAGAAGGTGACGAAGGACGGCCGCACCAAGACCGTTCGCGTCCGCTACGCCAAGAAGTCAGGTAAGGACCTGTAATGACCGACACACTGGCTGCTGCGCCGGCTGGCAAGATCCAGCCGCGCCTGAAGCAGAAGTACAAGAACGAGATCGCGCCCCAGCTCAAGGAGCAGTTCGGCTACGGCAACGTTCACGAGATCCCCGGCCTGGTCAAGATCGTCGTGAACACCGGTGTCGGCGAGGCCGCCCGCGACGGCAAGATCATCGACGGTGCGGTCGCCGACCTCACCAAGATCACCGGCCAGAAGCCGCAGGTCACGAAGGCTCGCAAGTCGATCGCGCAGTTCAAGCTGCGCGAGGGGCAGCCGATCGGCGCGCACGTCACGCTGCGCGGCGACCGTGCCTGGGAGTTCCTCGACCGCCTGCTCGCTCTTGCGCTGCCGCGCATCCGCGACTTCCGCGGTCTGTCCGACCGTCAGTTCGACGGCCACGGCAACTACACGTTCGGCGTGCAGGAGCAGTCGATCTTCCACGAGATCAACCAGGACAAGATCGACCGCCCTCGTGGCTTCGACATCACGGTCGTCACCACTGCGAAGACGGATGACGAGGGTCGCGCGCTGCTGAAGGCGCTCGGCTTCCCGTTCAAGTCGAACGACTGATCCACCCCGGGGCCGGCAACCGGCCGGTCCCTCCATCTACGGTCCGTTCTCTTGTAAAGGGCCCGGATACCGGATGAACAAAGGAAACAACCCATGACCATGACAGATCCGGTCGCAGACATGCTGACCAGACTGCGCAACGCCAACTCGGCGTACCACGACAGCGTGTCGATGCCGAGCTCGAAGCTCAAGGCTCACATCGCCGAGATCCTCAAGAACGAGGGCTACATCTCCGACTGGAGCCTGGCCGACGCACGCGTGGGGCAGACCCTCACGCTGAGCCTCAAGTTCGGCCCGAACCGCGAGCGTTCGATCGCGGGCATCAAGCGCGTCTCCAAGCCGGGGCTGCGCGTGTACGCGAAGTCCACCGAGCTGCCCCGTGTGCTCGGCGGACTCGGCGTCGCCATCCTGTCCACCTCCTCCGGTCTTCTCACCGACCGCGAGGCCGAGAAGAAGGGCGTCGGCGGGGAAGTCCTCGCCTACGTGTGGTAGCGAGATGTCCCGAATCGGAAGACTCCCCATCGACATCCCGGCAGGCGTCGACGTCAAGATCGACGGCCAGGATGTGACCGTCAAGGGCCCCAAGGGCGAGCTCTCGCTCACCGTGGCCGAGCCCATCCAGGTGAAGCTCGAAGAGAAGCAGGTTCTCGTCACCCGTCCGGATGACGAGCGCAACTCGCGATCGCTGCACGGCCTCACCCGCACGCTGATCAACAACCAGATCATCGGCGTCACCCAGGGCTACTCCAAGGGCCTCGAGATCGTCGGCACGGGTTACCGCGTGGCGCAGAAGGGCTCGTCCATCGAGTTCGCGCTCGGGTTCTCCCACCCGGTCACGGTCGAGCCGCCTGCGGGCATCACGCTGACCGTCGAGGGCAACAACAAGGTCACCGTCGCCGGCATCGACAAGCAGGCTGTCGGCGAGACCGCCGCGAACATCCGCAAGATCAAGAAGCCGGAACCGTACAAGGGCAAGGGCATCCGCTACGCAGGCGAGGTCGTCCGTCGCAAGGCCGGAAAGGCTGGTAAGTAACCATGAGCGTCAAGAGCAAGTCAGCGGCACGCGACCGCCGGCACGCGCGCCTTCGCAAGAAGGTCGTGGGCACGGATGCGCGTCCGCGTCTGGTCGTGACCCGCTCCGCGCGGCACGTCTTCGTGCAGGTCGTCGACGACTCCAAGGGCCACACGCTCGCCTCCGCCTCGACTCTCGAGGCGGACCTGCGCGGGTTCGACGGTGACAAGACCGCCAAGGCACGCAAGGTCGGAGAGCTGGTCGCCGAGCGCGCGAAGCAGGCCGGCATCGAAGAGGTCGTGTTCGACCGCGGCGGCAACAAGTACGCGGGTCGAGTCGCGGCGATCGCCGAGGGCGCCCGGGAAGGTGGGCTGAACCTGTGAGTGACGTCCAGAACGACAACAAGAAGGAGCAGGACGTGGCCGCCGAGCAGACGACTGCCGAGAAGCCCGTGGAGACCGCGGCCGGTACCGACACCACCAGTCGCGACGCCCGTGATTCTCGCGACGGCCGCCGTGGCGGTCGTGACCGCAACCAGGGCCGCGACCGCGGCAGCCGGGACGCCGACAAGAGCCAGTTCCTCGAGCGCGTGGTGACGATCAACCGCGTCTCGAAGGTGGTCAAGGGTGGTCGCCGCTTCAGCTTCACCGCGCTGGTCGTGGTGGGCGACGGCAACGGCGTGGTCGGCGTCGGCTACGGCAAGGCGCGTGAGGTGCCGCTGGCGATCTCGAAGGGCGTCGAGGAGGCGAAGAAGAACTTCTTCCGCGTTCCGCGCGTCGGCAACACGATCCCGCACCCGGTGCAGGGCGAGGCCGCAGCCGGTGTCGTGCTCCTGCGTCCGGCCGCCGCCGGTACCGGTGTCATCGCCGGTGGTCCGGTGCGTGCCGTGCTGGAGTGCGCCGGCATCCACGACGTGCTGAGCAAGTCGCTCGGTTCGTCGAACACCATCAACATCGTGCACGCGACCGTGACGGCGCTGCAGCAGCTCGAGGAGCCTCGTGCCGTTGCCGCCCGCCGTGGGCTCGACTTCGACGAGGTCGCCCCGGCGCGTCTGCTGCGTGCTGAGGCAGAGGCGGCCGAGGCCGCCAGGACCGCTAAGGCTGGTGCATAATGGCGCGCCTGAAGGTGACCCAGATCAAGTCCAAAGTCAGTGAGAAGCAGAACCAGCGCGACACCCTGCGCAGCCTGGGTCTGAAGCGCATCGGTGACGTCGTGGTCCGCGAGGACACGCCGCAGAACCGCGGATACGTCACCACCGTCGCTCACCTGGTGAAGGTTGAGGAGATCGACTAATGGCCGAAAACAACGAAGCCACTGAGACCAAGGCCAAGGCTTCTACCAAGAAGCCCGCGGAGAAGACCTCCGACGCCAAGCCTGAGAAGACCTCCGCGGCCAAGCCTGCCAAGAAGGACGTGCCTGAGAAGCGCGAGCCCGTCCTCAAGGTGCACCACCTGCGTCCGGCGGCCGGCGCCAAGAAGGACCGCACCCGCGTCGGTCGCGGTGAGGGCTCGAAGGGCAAGACGGCCGGTCGCGGTACCAAGGGAACCAAGGCGCGCTACCAGGTGCGTCCCGGCTTCCAGGGTGGCCAGCTTCCGTTCCACATGCGTTCGCCGAAGCTGCGCGGGTTCAAGAACCCGTTCCGCGTCGAGTACCAGGTCGTGAACCTGGAGAAGCTCGCCGAGCTGTACCCGGCAGGCGGCGACGTCACCGTGAGCGACCTGGTCGCCAAGGGTGCCGTTCGCAAGAACGAGAAGGTGAAGGTTCTCGGAGGCGGCGAGATCTCGGTGAAGCTGAACGTCGAGGTCGACAAGGTCTCCGGCTCCGCCGAGCAGAAGATCGTCGCGGCCGGGGGCTCCGTCAAGTAGCCCGTGGCAGCATCCGGATGCCAGGCATCCGGATCGACCGAAGTAAAGTAGTCGGGTCGGGTGGCCCCCAAGGTCGCCCGGCCCGATTCCTTACCGGAAAGCAGGACCCACTTGTTCAACGCCATCGTGCGAATTCTCCGCACGCCTGATCTTCGCAAGAAGATCGGCTTCACCCTGGGGATCATCGCGTTGTTCCGTCTGGGCTCGTTCATCCCTGCGCCGTTCGTCGACTTCAGCAACGTCCAGGCGTGTCTGTCGGCGAACCAGGGCACGACGGGCCTGTATGAGCTGGTGAACCTGTTCAGCGGTGGTGCGCTTCTGAAGCTCTCCATCTTCGCGCTGGGGATCATGCCGTACATCACGGCGTCGATCATCGTGCAGTTGCTGCGTGTGGTCATCCCGCACTTCGAGGCCCTGTACAAGGAGGGGCAGGCCGGCCAGTCCAAGCTGACCCAGTACACCCGCTACCTCACCATCGCGCTGGGCGTTCTGCAGTCCACGACGCTCATCACGGTGGCGCGCAGCGGTGCCCTGTTCGGCTCCAACAGCACCTCGCAGTGCTCGCAGCTGGTGACGGATGACTCGTGGTACGCGGTGCTGCTCATGGTCGTCACGATGACCGCCGGCACGGGTCTCATCATGTGGATGGGCGAGCTGGTGACCGAGAAGGGCATCGGCAACGGCATGTCGCTGCTGATCTTCACGTCGATCGCCGCGCAGTTCCCCGCCTCGCTCTGGGCCGTCGAGCAGACTTCCGGCTTCGAGATCTTCCTGGTCGTGATCGTCATCGGGCTGTTCATCGTCGCGGCGGTGGTGTTCGTCGAGCAGTCGCAGCGGCGCATCCCCGTGCAGTACGCGAAGCGCATGGTCGGGCGTCGAACATACGGTGGCAACAACACGTACATCCCGATCAAGGTGAACATGGCGGGCGTGATCCCGGTCATCTTCGCCTCGAGCCTGTTGTACCTGCCCGCGCTGATCGCACAGTTCAATCAGCCGGCTCCCGGCAAGGCACCCGCGCCCTGGGTGAGCTGGATCACCGACTACCTGACCAAGGGCGATCATCCGCTGTACATGCTGCTGTACGCGCTCCTGATCATCGGCTTCACGTACTTCTACGTCGCGATCACGTTCAACCCGGAAGAAGTCGCCGACAACATGAAGAAGTACGGCGGCTTCATCCCCGGCATTCGGGCCGGCCGCCCCACCGCCGAGTACCTCGACTTCGTGCTGACGCGCATCACCCTGCCCGGGTCGATCTACCTGGCGATCGTCGCACTCATCCCGCTGGTGGCGTTCTCGCTGCTCGGCACCAGCCAGAACTTCATGTTCGGCGGCACCTCGATCCTGATCATCGTGGGCGTCGGACTCGAGACGGTCAAGCAGATCGACTCGCAACTGCAGCAGAGGCACTACGAAGGGTTGCTCCGTTGACCGTGTCGCTCCAAGAGTCCAACCGGGAACGGGGAGCACGGCTCCTCATCGTCGGCCCGCCCGGATCGGGCAAGGGTACGCAGGCGACCTTCATCGCCGATGCGTTCGGCATTCCGGCCATCTCCACCGGCGACATCTTCCGCTTCCACATCACGCACCAGACCGAGCTCGGGGTGCGGGTGAAGGCGATCGTGGATGCCGGCGACTACGTTCCCGACGACCTCACGAACGAGCTGGTCGCGCACCGGCTCGCCGAACCGGACGCCGCCAAGGGCTTCCTGCTCGACGGCTACCCGCGCACGCTGGAGCAGGTGCGGTACCTCGACGAGCTTCTGGCAGCCGACGGCAAGCTTGAGGCCGTCGTGCGCCTCACCGCGGACCGCGACGAGCTGGTCCGCCGCCTGACGCATCGTGCCCACGAGCAGGGACGTGCTGACGACACCGAAGAGGCGATCCGGCACCGGCAGGACGTCTACGCCCAGCAGACGGCACCGATCATCGACGTGTACCGCGACCGTGATCTGCTCGTCGAGGTGGACGGCATCGGAAGCGTCGACGAGGTCGCGGCGCGCATCCGCGAGGCGCTGGCCACCCGGGGCATCGGGGTGGTCGGCGACACCGCTGCCGCCTAGTCCCGCAGTGGTAGGCATCCGGCGGTCGATCTACAAGACGCCCGCACAACTCAGACTCATGCTCGAGCCCGGTTTGGCGACCGCGGACAGTCTGGACGCCGTTCGCAGCGCAGTGCGGCCCGGCGTCTCGACGCTCGAGCTGGACAGCCTCGCCGAGAGCGCCATCGTCGCACGCGGCGGGGCATCCAACTTCAAGCTCGAGCCCGGGTACCGGCACACGATCTGCGCCTCGGTGAACGACGAGGTGGTGCACGGCATCCCGGGGGAACGGATGCTGGCGCCCGGCGACATCCTCTCGGTCGACTCCGGGGCGATCCTGGGCGGCTGGAACGGCGACGCCGCGTTCACCGTCGTGCTGGACGATCCGGATCGGGCCGATCTCGTGGCGGAGCGGCGTGCGCTCAGCGAGGTGACCGAGCAGTCGCTGTGGCACGGCATCGCGGCGCTGTCGCGGGCATCCCACCTGAACGAGGTTGGGGACGCGATCGAGGAGTACATCCTCTCGCAGGGGGAGTACGGCATCCTCACCGACTACATCGGTCACGGCATCGGCCGCCGCATGCACGAGGCTCCGCCGGTGTTCAACTACAGCGTGCGGCAGAAGGGCCCTGAGGTGCGCCCAGGGCTCGTGGTGGCGATCGAGCCGATGGTGGTGAGCGGGGCGCCCGACACGTACGTGCGCGACGACGGCTGGACGGTCGCCACCGAAGACGGCGCATCGGCCGCGCACTGGGAGCACTCCGTGGCCGTGCACAAGGACGGCGTCTGGGTGCTCACCGCGCACGACGGTGGGGCAGCCGGCCTGAAGCCCTTCGGCATCACCCCGGTGCGGCCGGCGTGAGAACGGGAACAGGGCGAGCCGCGGCGTAGGCTCGAGCCATGCCCGTGTTCATGCTCGATGTGCTTCCCGCCGGTGAGCCGGCCTCCGAGTCGGCGCTGCGTCGGGTCGAGGCGGGCGTTCCCACGCTCGACGTTCGCGATCTGGGCCCTGCGCGCGGCGACGGCGTCTTCGAGACGATCGGCGTCGTCGGCGGGCATCCGCAGGCACTGGATGCGCACCTCAAGCGGCTCGCGCACTCCGCGGCCCTGCTCGACCTGCCGGAGCCGAACGAGGAGCAGTGGCGGCACGCGATCACCGAGGCGGCGGCATCCCTGCCCACCGATCGTCAGGGCGGGATCAAGATCGTGCTGACGCGCGGCATCGAGGGCAGCGGAAAGCCGACCGCCTGGATCGTCGCGTCACCGGCCGATGGCGACTTCGCCGAGCGGGAGACCGGCATCCGGGTCGTGACGCTCGATCGCGGATACACCAGCGACGTCGCTCAGCGTGCACCGTGGCTGCTGCCCGGCGCGAAGACGCTGTCGTACGCGGTGAACATGGCGGCGCTCCGTGAGGCACGAAGGCGGGGAGCCGACGATGTGATCTTCGTCACCTCCGACGGCTACGTCATGGAGGCGCCTACCTCGACGGTCATCCTGCGTTTCGGCGACCGCATCGCGACGCCGCGAACTGACATCGGCATCCTGCCGGGCACCAGCCAGCTCAGCGTGTTCGCGTTCGCGACCGACCGCGGTTTGAGCACCGAAGAGGCCCTCGTGCCGGCATCCGATCTGCTGCGGGCGGATGCGCTCTGGCTGGTCTCCAGCGTGCGGCTGGCCACCCCGATCACCCACGTCGACGAGGCCGAAGTGGCGGTCGATCCGGAGCTGACCCGCGCGATGAACGAGGCACTGCTCGCCCGGGAGGACTGAGCGCGACGCCGTTCGGACGGAAGGGCGGCGGGAATCATACGCCGCTCGCCCGCGTTGCACCAGAGGCCACGCGGCATCCGAGTGGCGAAGCAGCCTGCGATGGCCTAGGATAGATCTTTGGTGTCTTGCACCCGTTTTCGCGGTGTGCTCCCCGGGTCGTCCGCATGGTTCGACCGGGCACCATCCATCCACCGCACGACCGGCACCGATGTGCCTGAAGCGATAGTGAGGCTATGGCCAAAAAAGACGGCGTTATCGAGATCGAGGGATCTGTCATCGAGGCGCTGCCCAACGCGATGTTCCGCGTTGAGCTCACCAACGGACACAAGGTTCTCGCCCACATCTCGGGCAAGATGCGTCAGCACTACATCCGCATCCTCCCTGAGGACCGCGTGATCGTGGAGCTGAGCCCCTACGACCTCACCCGTGGCCGCATCGTCTACCGCTACAAGTAAATCGGCGTCGGAAAGTAACGGCCCACACCACGGACACGTGTGTCGTGGAGCACGACGACAGCGATAAGGAATCACTCATGAAGGTCAAGCCCTCCGTCAAGCCCGTCTGCGAGCACTGCCGCGTCATTCGCCGCAACGGCCGCGTGATGGTCATCTGCTCATCGAACCCGCGCCACAAGCAGCGGCAAGGCTAAAAGGTTTCCGGATGCCTGACATCCGGCACACAACTCAACATCGCGAAGAACAGCAGCATCGCAAAACCGTGTGAGCGGTGGACACCTCGGGTCGGAGGCCCGGGCACCGATGCTGTTCCACACCTCCACCTGATCAACAGGAGAAGCCGCACATGGCACGTCTAGCAGGCGTCGACATCCCGCGCGAGAAGCGCGTGGAGGTCTCACTCACCTACATCTACGGAATCGGCCGCACCCGGGCGCTCGAGACCCTGAAGGCAACCGGAATCTCCGGTGACGTCCGGGTCAAGGACCTCACCGACGACCAGCTCGTCGCCCTCCGCGACTACATCGAGGGCAACTACAAGGTGGAGGGTGACCTTCGCCGCGAGGTCGCCGCCGACATCCGCCGCAAGGTCGAGATCGGTTCGTACCAGGGCCTGCGCCACCGTCGCGGCCTGCCCGTGCGCGGCCAGCGCACCAAGACCAACGCGCGCACCCGCAAGGGACCGAAGCGCACCGTCGCCGGCAAGAAGAAGGCCCGCTAGGCCCTCAGCCAGCGCTTCGAGATCTCAGGAGTAGGAAAACATGGCAGCACCCAAGACGGCCGCTCGCAAGCCGCGCAAGAAGGAAAAGAAGAACATCGCAGTGGGCCAGGCCCACATCAAGTCGACGTTCAACAACACGATCGTCTCCATCACCGACACCAACGGCGCCGTGATCAGCTGGGCGTCCTCCGGTGGCGTCGGGTTCAAGGGCTCCCGCAAGTCCACGCCGTTCGCGGCCCAGCTGGCCGCCGAGTCGGCCGCCCGCCAGGCGCAGGAGCACGGCATGAAGAAGGTCGACGTCTTCGTCAAGGGACCGGGATCGGGCCGCGAGACCGCGATCCGTTCGCTTCAGGCCGCGGGTCTCGAGGTGGGCTCGATCAACGACGTGACACCGCAGGCGCACAACGGCTGCCGCCCGCCGAAGCGTCGCCGCGTCTGACAGTGACACTTGCCGCTCAAGCGGGCGGCGGCCGCTTCGCGGTCGCCGCCCGCGAGTGGATATAACTCAATACCTGAACAGAGCAAGCGTCATATAGCGGACGCTTAGCCGAAAGGAATCAATAGTGCTCATCGCACAGCGCCCCACGCTCACCGAAGAGAACATCTCGGAATTCCGCTCGCGGTTCGTGATCGAGCCGCTCGAGCCGGGCTTCGGGTACACGCTCGGGAACTCGCTCCGCCGCACGCTGCTGTCGTCCATTCCGGGCGCGGCGGTCACGAGCATCCGCATCGACGGCGTGCTGCACGAGTTCACCACCATCCCGGGCGTGAAGGAGGATGTCACCGAGATCATCCTCAACATCAAGGGACTGGTCGTCTCCAGCGAGCACGACGAGCCGATCACCGCCTACCTGCGCAAGACGGGCTCCGGTGAGGTCACCGCCGCGGACATCTCCGCACCGGCCGGCGTGGAGATCCACAACCCCGAGCTGGTCATCGCGACCCTGAACGAGAACGCCCGCTTCGAGGTCGAGCTGACCATCGAGCGCGGCCGCGGCTACGTCTCTGCACAGCAGAACCGCAACGAGTACAGCGAGGCCGGGCAGATCCCGATCGACTCGATCTACTCGCCCGTGCTCAAGGTCACGTACCGCGTGGAGGCCACGCGTGCCGGTGAGCGCACCGACTTCGACCGCCTCGTGGTCGACGTGGAGACCAAGCCGGCGATCAGCCCGCGGGATGCCATCGCCTCCGCCGGTCGCACGCTCACCGAGCTGTTCGGCCTGGCCCGCGAGCTCAACTCGCAGGCCGAGGGCATCGAGATCGGCCCCGCGCCGGTCGACGCGGTGCTCAGCTCCGAGCTCTCGATGCCGATCGAGGACCTCGAGCTCTCGGTGCGGTCGTACAACTGCCTCAAGCGTGAGGGCATCAACAACGTCAGCGAACTGGTCTCGCTCTCCGAGACGCAGCTCATGAACATCCGCAACTTCGGTCAGAAGTCGGTGGATGAGGTCAAGGACAAGCTGACGGAGATGGGCCTGTCGCTCAAGGACTCGGTCCCCGGGTTCGACGGCACCCACTTCTACAGCGCCGGCGACGACGAGTACCGCTGAGTCGTCGCACGCAGCTCATCCCCTTACTGACAACGGAGAAAGACAATGCCTAAGCCGACCAAGGGTCCCCGTCTCGGAGGCGGCCCTGCCCACGAGCGACTCCTGCTCGCGAACCTGGCCGCTGCGCTGTTCACGCACAAGCGCATCACGACGACCGAGACCAAGGCGAAGCGCCTTCGTCCGCTCGCCGAGCGCCTGATCACGTTCGCCAAGCGCGGCGACCTGCACGCTCGCCGTCGCGTGCTCGCGACCATCCACGACAAGGGTGTGGTCTACGAGCTCTTCGACGTGATCGCACCGCAGGTGGCCGACCGTGCTGGCGGCTACACCCGCATCACCAAGATCGGCAACCGCAAGGGCGACAACGCCCCCATGGCGGTCATCGAGCTCGTGCTCGAGCCGGTCACGCCGAAGCGCAAGGCTCCCGCCGCGCCGCCGTCGCCGGCCGCGAAGGTCGCCGCTGAGGAGGCCGAAGCCGCCGAGGCTGCTACGAACGACGAGGCCGCCGCCGAGGTCGAGGAGACCCCGGAGAGCGCACCGGCCGAGGAGCAGGCAGCTGAGGCCGAGGCTTCGGAGGAGGCTGCCGAGGCGGTCGAGGCCACCGGCACCGACGACGAGAGCGTCGACGCCGGCGAGGATGCCACGAAGTAGCGTCAGCGCATGACGCTGGAGCCCCCGGACATCCGATGGATGGCCGGGGGCTCCGCTCATTTCAGTCGGTACTCGAGCTCAGGACGTCCCGGCGTTCCGTGGCGAGGCGACCTGCGGACGAGGCCGCTGTCCGCCAGGTGCTCCAGGTATCGCCGTGCTGTGACGCGCGAGATGGCGAGAGTCGAAGAGACCTCGGCGGCCGAGAACGCGTGACCCTCGGTGCGCAGCAGGTCCGTCACCCGCTCGAGCGTGTCGGGCGACAGGCCCTTGGGCATCGAAAGAGGCGACGGGGCGCGCAGCGCCGCGAGTGCCCGATCGACCTCCGCCTGCGTCGTCTGAACGGATCCATGCGGCAGCGATTGCCTGAACTGCCGATAGTGCTCCAGCTTGTCCCGCAGCGCGGCGAAGGTGAAGGGCTTGATCAGGTACTGCACGACCCCTAGGGAGAGCGCGCCACGCACCATACCCAGTTCCCGCACGGCCGTGACCGCGATGATGTCAGCCGGGATTCCGAGGGCGCGAACCCGCCCCGCGACAATGAGGCCCGGCAGGTCGGGGAGGTTCATGTCGAGCAGCACCAGGTCGATGTCGCCGGCGCGAGCCGCGCGGAGCATCCGCATCGCCTCTTCACCGGTTCTGGCAACGCCGGCGAGCCGGAATCCCTCGACCCGCCGCACGTACTCCGCGTGCGCGGCGGCCGCGATCTCCTCGTCTTCGACGACCAGGACGCTAATCATCGGATGCCGCGGCCTTGCCTGATGCTGTCGCGTCGTCTTCGGACTCTGCCGATCCCGGGTGGGCCGTCGTAGCGGGCAGAGGCAGGGCGACGACGAAGACAGCGCCCGTCGCGCCCTTCAGATGCCGGATCGACCCGCCGCTGCGGCGAACGGCCTGAGCGACGAGAGCCAGGCCGTATCCGCGGTTGTGGCCGGACTGCTTGGTGGAGTATCCGCGCTCGAAGATGACGTCCTCGTGTTCGGGCGCTATGCCAGGACCGCTGTCGGAGACCCGGATCAGAAACGCCGGACCGACGCCGCCTTCGCTCCCCATCGACAGTTCGAGGGCGACCCAGGAGTCCGCCGAATCCGCGGCGGAGTCGATCGCGTTGTCGAGCAGGTTGCCGACGATGGTGACCAGATCGGCCTGGTTCAGGTTCGGTCGCATGCTCGCCGACTCGGTACTCACCCGAAGCTGCACTCCCCGTTCCTGGGCCTGGCTCGTCTTGCCCAGCACGAGTGCGGCCAGCACGGGTTCGTCGATCGCACCGACCACCTGATCGGCCAGCAGCTGATTGACCTGCAACTCCTCGGTCGCGAAGTCCAGGGCCTCGTCGGTGCGGTCGAGTTCGATCAGCGACACCATCGTGTGCAGCTTGTTGGAGAACTCGTGGGTCTGGGCGCGCAGTGAGTCGGCCAGTGTGCGCATCGTCTGCAGTTCACCGGTCAGCTGCTGAAGCTCCGTGTGATCGCGGATCGTGGTCACCGTTCCGAGCCTGGCTGGCAGGCGCGAACCACCGGGCGCTCTCGCCGGCTCCTGGTTGATGACGAGCACGCGGTCATCCGTCAGCTGCACCAGATCGTGGACGCGGCCGCCACCGGCGAGGATGTCGCGCAACGTCTCCGGTATCGGCATCTCGGCCACCGGCATCCTGGCCTGCCTGTCGTTCACATCCGGCATCGGCAGGTTGAGCAGCTGAGCGGCCGGCTGGTTGTAGAGGGTGACCGCGCCGTCGGCATCCACCAGGAGCAGCCCCTCCCGCACGGAGTAGAGCACCGCCTCGTAGTACGAGAACATGCGCTCGAGTTGCTCCGGACCCATGCTGTGCGTGACCCGATTCAGGTAACGATGCAGCAGCAGCGCCTCGAGGCCGCCGAGCAGGAGCAGCACGAGGGCTGAGCCGACGACGAACGGCAATTGCGCGTTCACCGTGGCGGCCACGCTACCCACGGTGACACCGGCCGAGACGAGCGCCACCACCTTGTGACCGGCGCCGAAGACCGGAAAGACCGAGCGAACCGACGGGCCCAGCGTGCCCGTGTAGGTCTCGGTCAGCGGATGGCCGCGCTGAGCCGGTCCGATGGTGCCGATGTACCTCTTGCCGATCTCTGCGGGATCCGGATGGGTGTAGCGGATACCGGCCTTGCTCATGATCGTGATGAAGTCGACGTCGGAGTCGCGCATCTGCCGCACGGCGTACGGCTCGAGCGTCGCCGAGGGGTCTGGCTTCTGCACGGCCGCCACGACGTAGGGGTCGTCGGCGATGGATGCCGCGACCGACTGCGTGCGCGCCCGGGCGGTCTGGTCGACGCGCTGGTTCGCATCCAGCCAGAGACCGATCAGGGCGACGCCGCTGAGCGCGAGCACGAAGACGGACTGCGCGGCGAAGAGCCTGGAGGCGACGCTACCTCGATGGATCAGCCGCTTGATCACACGTCATTCTCTCCCCTGACGGAACGCTGCGGCGCGAACAGTATGAACACAAGCATCGAGACGAAACTGGCCACGGCGAGTATGGGGCGATCCCGTCGGACGACCTGCGAGACGCAGGCTAGATCAAAGGAATCCCCAGATGGCAACGACGCCACTACGACAGAAGCGCTTGGACAAGACGCATCTCCTCTACCTGCTCGTGATCGTCGGCGTGGTCGCCGGCATCGCAGTCGGGCTCATCTTCCCTGGATTCGCGGTCGCCTTGCAGCCGATCGGAACCGGGTTCGTCAACCTGATCAAGATGATGATCACGCCGGTGATCTTCTGCACCATCGTGCTGGGCGTCGGATCCATCTCGAAAGCGGCAACGGTCGGCAAGATCGGCGGGCTCGCCCTCGGCTACTTCATCATCATGTCGACGTTCGCCCTGGGTATCGGACTCCTAGTTGGCAACCTGCTGAACCCGGGAAGCGGGCTCGATCTCTCGGGTGCGCACTACCAGGCGGCCTCGACGGGCGACTCGACGGCATCCGGCTTCATCCTCGGCATCATCCCGGTCTCCCTGTTCTCCGCGCTGACCAGTGGGAACGTGCTGCAGGCTCTGCTGATCGCCCTCATCACGGGGTTCGCGTTGCAGCGCATGGGTGGTGCTGGTCGGTCCGTCTTGAAGGTGATCGAGATCGCTCAGGTGCTGGTCTTCCGGATCCTCATGATGATCATGTGGGTGGCACCGCTCGGCGCATTCGGCGCGATCGCGGCGGTGGTGGGCGCCAGCGGCGGCAAAGCACTCGTGGGGATGGCGACCATGATGGGCGGCTTCTACATCACGTGCGTCGTGTTCATCGTGCTCGTGCTCGGGACAGTGCTGCGCCTGGCCAGCGGCATCAGCATCTTCAGCCTGATGAAGTACCTCGCGCGGGAGTACCTGATCATCTTCTCGACATCGTCGTCGGAGGCGGCGCTTCCCCGGCTGATCGCCAAGATGGAGCATTTGGGGGTCTCGAAGCCGGTCGTCGGCATCACCGTACCGACCGGCTACTCGTTCAATCTCGATGGCACCGCCATCTATCTCACGATGGCGTCGATCTTCGTCTCCAACGCCGTCGGGAAGCCGATGTCGATCGGCGAGCAGCTCGCGTTGCTGCTGTTCATGATGATCGCGTCGAAGGGCGCTGCCGGGGTCAGCGGAGCCGGTCTCGCCACACTCGCCGGGGGACTGCAGGTCTACCGTCCGCAGCTGCTCGACGGTGTCGGCCTCATCGTCGGGATCGATCGGTTCATGTCGGAGGCCCGTGCGCTGACGAACTTCACCGGCAACGCGGTCGCCACCGTGCTGGTGGGCACCTGGACCAGGGAGATCGACAAGAGCCGTGCGCACCGAGTGCTCCACGGCGAGCTGCCGTTCGATGAGCAGACCATGAGCGTTTCCACAGATGAGACGCCGGAACGCCAGCTCACCCCACCGGTAGCCAAGGAATAGACCGCAGCGCGCAGGGCCACGCGGGCTCGCTTTCGTAGACTTGCCCGCGTGCCCAGCTCACGGCCGAGGCTCCGTTTCCCGGTACGCGAGCAAGGGCACCGCGGTCAGCCGCGGTGCCCGCTTTGAAATTGAACAGAACCTCGTAGTATTTTCACTACGCAACATCCATATTCCAGATTGCGAAAGCATCCGGAATAGCGAGTCCCAGGAGTCAGTGTGGACGACATGATCGCGGAGGAGTCGCAGACTCCCGCTTCGACCCCGAAGCGCCTACCGCGCCCCCCGGCAGAGCACGCCCGGTCGTGGCTGCTCGTGCCCGGCACGAAGCCTGAGGACTTCGACACGGCGGCGAACGGATCGGCAGATGCGGTCATCCTCGACATCGAAGACGCGGTCGACCCCTCGCACAAGGAGGAAGCGCGTGAGGATGTCGCCCGCTGGCTGGTCGGCGGCGGTGAGGCGTGGGTGCGCGTCAACGATGTGACCACCCCCTACTGGGCCGACGATCTGCGCGCTCTGCGCGAGCTTCCCGGCCTGCAGGGAGTCATGCTCGCCAAGACGGAAGACCCGTCTCAGGTGACGAACACCTACCACGTGCTCGGGGCTCGCACCCGAGTGATCGCGCTCGTCGAGTCTGCGATCGGGATCGAATGCGCCCCCGACATCGCGCGCGCCGAGGGCGCCTTCCGGCTCGCGTTCGGTTCGGGCGACTTCCGCCGCGACACGGGCATGGCCGCCGACAACATGGCGATGGCCTACCCGCGCGCGAAGCTCGTCGTCGCCAGCCGGTGCGGCAAACTGCCAGGCCCGATCGACGGCCCGACGGTCGGAACGAGCCATCCTGTGCTGCGCGAGCAGTCGCAGGTCACCGTCAGCATGGGCATGACGGGCAAACTCTGCCTGACCAACGACCAGGTGCCGATCATCAACGAGGTCATCAGCCCCACGCCCACCGATGTCGCCTGGGCGAAGGAGTTCCTCGACGACTTCGAGGCCAGGGGACGCATCATCCGCGACGGCAGCGACCTGCCTCGCCTCGGTCGTGCCCGCAAGATCCTCGAACTGGCAGCGGCGTTCGGAGTCGCACCGCCTCCTCGCTGACGCCCATCCCATCGCCGCACGCCGACGGCTCGTCGGGCGCCTCAGCCGCGGCCGACGAACGGCATGCCGGATGCCGTGATCACCAGCGAGTTCACGGTCGCGGATGCCGGCACGTTCGCCATGAAGAGCACGGCGCGTGCCGCATCCTCGACCGGGAACGTCGGCTCGATGAGCAGCGATCCGTTGGGCTGCAGGGCACCGGCATCCTCCCCGAGGTCGTCCGTGAGGCGGGTGGCCGCGTTGCCGATGTCGATCTGGCCGCACGTGATGCCGAAGTCGCGGCCGTCTAGTTCGAGCGACTTGGTGAGCCCTGAGACGGCGTGCTTGGTCGCGGTGTAGGCGGCGGCGAGCGGCCGCGGAACGTGCGCGGAGATCGAGCCGTTGTTGATGATGCGGCCGCCCTGTGGACGCTGCCGTTTCATGATGCGCATCGCCGCCGCGCTGCACAGCATGACACCGGTCAGATTCACGGCGACGGCGGCGTTCCAGTCAGCGAGGTCGAGTTCGTCCACGTACGCGGCTGGAGGGAACATGCCGGCGTTGTTGAAGAGCACGTCGACGCGTCCCCAGGCGGCCTCCACCTGGCCGAACGCGTCGTCGACGGCGGCCGGGTCCGAGACGTCGGCCGGGACGACGAGGGCGCGCGGATGCCCGTCCGCCGTCGCCTCCAGAGTGTGCCTGTGCCGCCCGAGAAGCGCCACGCGGTAGCCGTCGTCGAGCATCGCGCGGGCGACGCCACGGCCGATGCCGGAGCCGGCACCCGTCACGACGGCGACGCGTTCATGGGGCGACCCCGTGGCGTCGGCATCGGCGCCGCCGGCGCCGCTCATGCGACGTTCAGCTCCGAGGCGATCTGCGCCGCGGCGGCCTTCAGGAGCGGAACGGCGCGCTCGCCGAAGTCCTCGTCGACGCGCGCGAGCGGACCGGAGACCGAGATGGCCGTCGGCGACGGTGCACCGGGAACGGTGATGGCGTAGCAGCGCACGCCGAGTTCCTGCTCCTCGTCGTCGATCGCGTAGCCGCGCTCGCGGATGGCGGCGAGCTCGGTGAGCAGGTCGTCGACGTTGCCGATGCTGTGGGCGGTGGGCGTGGGCATCCCGACCCGGGAGACGATGCCGCGCACCGTGTCTTCGGGTAGCTGGGCGAGCATCGCCTTGCCGACGCCGGTGTCGTGCGCGTGGGCTCGGCGGCCGACCTCGGTGAACATGCGCATCGAGTGCTGCGAGGGCACCTGGGCGATGTAGACGACCATGTCGCCGTCGAGCACGGCCATGTTCGCGCTCTCGCCGAGGTCGTTGACGAGCGAGGCCAGCTGCGGCCGGGCGAGCGAACCGAGAATGCGGTTGGCGCCCTCGCCGAGACGGATGAGACGGGGTCCGAGCGCGTAGCGGCGGTTCGGCACCTGGCGTGCGTATCCGAGGGAGACGAGCGTGCGGAGCAGACGGTGGATGGTGGGCAGCGGCAGGTCCGTCGACGCGGCGAGCTCGCTCAGCGTCACCTCGCCGCCGGCATCCGTGATGAGCTCGAGCAGTTCGAACACGCGCTCCACCGACTGCACTCGCGGCGGTGCCTTGGCCTGCGTATCGGTCACAGTTCCTCCTGATCGTGGTTCGATCATTCCATCATGCGAAAAGCCCCGCTTGTCGAACCGCGCTGCATTTCCTTACCCCTGTCCGAGTTTGCGGATGCTTCTCCAAGAGACCCGCAGACCGCGGAGCGGGAAGGGGCTGGTGCGGTTGGTTTGTAATTCCGGTACGTAGAGAATAATATCCATATTGCGAAAGTTGTTGAATATCCGTCAGGCAGAGGAGTACACGCCGTGTCCGTGACAGCGAAACGACAAAGCACCGTGGAGCGGGCGAACGAGATCCTGACCGATGAGGCGCTCGCGTTCGTCGACGCGCTGCACGCGAGGTTCGCCGGCCGCCGCGACGAGCTGATCGCGGCCAGGCGGGTGCGCCGCGAGCAGGTCGCCCGCACCGGCCGGCTGGACTTCCTCCCCGAGACCGCCGAGGTGCGCTCCGGCGACTGGCGCGTCGCGGACGCGCCGGAGGCCTTGCGCGACCGCCGGGTCGAGATCACGGGCCCCGCGACCCCGGCGAAGATGGCGATCAACGCCATGAACTCCGGTGCGAAGGTGTGGCTCGCCGACCTCGAAGACGCCAACACCCCGCACTGGTCCAACGTGATCGACTCGCAGGTGAACCTCAAGGATGCCGCGCGCGGCACCCTGCACTACAGCTCGCCGGAGGGCAAGACCTACGCGCTGCGCACCGATGCGCCGACCGCGGTCGTGATCGTGCGTCCGCGTGGCTGGCACATGGACGAGTCGAACCTGCAGTTCGACGGCCGGGATGCGGTCGGCGCGCTCGTCGACTTCGGACTGCACTTCTTCCACAACGCCGCGCACCTGGCGAAGTCCGGGCAGGGACCGTTCTATTACCTGCCGAAGACGGAGAGCCATCTCGAGGCGCGGCTCTGGAACGACGTGTACACGTTCGCGGAAGCCGAGCTGGGCATCCCGCACGGAACGGCGCGCGCCACTGTTCTGATCGAGACGATCCCGGCGGCGTTCGAGATGGAGGAGATCCTCTATGAGCTGCGGGAGCATGCATCCGGGCTCAACGCCGGCCGCTGGGACTACCTCTTCAGCATCATCAAGTACTTCCGCGACGCGGGGAGCGAGTTCATCCTTCCGGACCGCGCCGACGTCTCCATGACGGCACCGTTCATGCGCGCGTACACCGAACTGCTGGTGCGCACCTGCCACAAACGCGGCGCGTTCGCCATGGGAGGGATGGCGGCGTTCATCCCGAACCGGAAGGATCCTTTAGTCACGGATGCGGCGATCGCCAAGGTGCGCGACGACAAATTGCGCGAGGCGACGGACGGATTCGACGGCTCGTGGGTGGCGCACCCCGACCTCGTGCCGGTCTGCATGGACGTGTTCGACGCCGTGCTGGGCGACAAGCCGAACCAGCTGGACAAGCTGCGCGAAGACGTCAGCGTCACGGGGGATCAGCTGCTCGACGTGTCGTCCACGCCCGGCGACGTGACCGAGGCCGGACTGCGCCTCAACCTCTACGTGGCTGTCGCCTACACCGCGGTGTGGCTCTCCGGCAACGGCGCCGTCGCGATCCACAACCTCATGGAAGACGCCGCGACCGCAGAGATCTCGCGCTCGCAGGTGTGGCAGCAGGTGCACAACCGGGTGCGGTACAGCGACACCGGCAATGAGGCCACGCCGGAGCTCGTCGGACGTCTGCTGGACGAGGAGTCGGAGCGCCTGCGCAGCGAAGTGGACGCCTCGTCGTTCGAGCGGTACTACGTGCCGGCCCGCGAGCTGATCCGCAGGCTGACGACGGAGGACGACTACATCGACTTCCTGACGACGCCGGCCTACGAGATCGTGGCGTGACGACGGCTGGTTCCGCTGCCCCGACGGCTCGCGTCAGCCCGTGCGTACCGTCTACGTGACGGCCGACCGGTTCAGGCCGGATCTGCCGCCCCAGTCGGGAGCGGGGGCAGCGGATGCCGTCGCCGCTTTCGGCGCGGACCGCATCCGCAGCCGGGCATCTGAGTCATCTCGCCGCCTCATAGAATGACCGAGTGGCAGGGGAGGGCGCGACCGAGACCGATGTCGCACCGCTCCCCGCCACACGCATCCGGCTCGGGATCGCGTACGACGGCTCCGGGTTCAACGGCTGGAGCAGACAGCCGGGGCTGCGCACCGTGCAGAGCGTGCTCGAGGAGGCCCTGCACACTCTCTTCCGCCGCCACGAGCCGGCGCCCACGCTGACGGTCGCGGGGCGCACGGATGCCGGTGTGCACGCGCTCGGGCAGGTCGCCCACGTGGACCTCACCGTCGATCAGGTGGACGCCCTGCTGCGCCCGCGCAAGCCTCGCAACGCGGCCGACGACGCGGATGCCGCAGCCGCTCTGCGCAGGCGGCTCACGGGCATCCTCGGCGCCGCAGACGCCGACGTCGTGGTCGGTTCGGCCGAACTGGCCGAACCGGGGTTCGACGCCCGCTTCTCCGCACTCTGGCGGCGATACGAGTACCGCATCGCAGATGCCGCCACCCCGAAGAACCCGATGACCCGCTCCAGCACGCTGTGGTACCCGGCCGCGCTCGAGGCGGACCAGATGGATGCCGCCGCAGGCACCCTGCTCGGCCTCCACGACTTCGCCGCATACTGCAAGCCGCGTGAGGGGGCGACGACCATCCGTACACTGCAGGAGTTCTCCTGGCGCCGGGACGCGGACGGCGTGCTCGTCGCGCGCCTGCAGGCCGACGCGTTCTGCCACAGTATGGTGCGGGCTCTCGTCGGAGCGTGCGTCGCGGTGGGGGAGGGGAAGCTCGAGCGCGACGACCTCGTACTGCTGCGCGACGTCGGTGCGCGGACGAGCGCGTTCAAGGTGATGCCGGCGAAAGGACTCACTCTCATGGAGGTGGGGTATCCGCACGGCGCCGAGCTCGCGGCGCGTGCCGAGCAGACCCGTGCCCGCCGGGTGCTCTGATCGGGGCCGGCCCATCGGGTGATCCGGCGACGATTCGCGGGAATCCAAGGCGTCGGGTAAGCTTGACCGTTGGTGTCCGCCGACTGCGGCGCGGCATCCGTAGTTGAGCCCTCCACCAGTGGCGTTTCCGCTTCATCGAAACGGCAACTCCGCGCCGGAGCGGGATTCACGACCAACCCAACCACGACACAAGAAAGCAGCCACTACTGTGACGCGCACTTTCAGCCCGAAGGCATCCGAGATCCAGCGCGACTGGGTCGTCATCGACGCCACCGACGTGGTGCTCGGCCGCCTGGCCAGCCACACCGCCGCCATTCTGCGCGGCAAGAACAAGCCGACGTTCGCTCCGCACGTCGACACCGGTGACTTCGTCATCATCGTCAACGCCGACAAGGTCGCCCTGACCGGCCAGAAGGCGCTGCAGAAAAAGGCCTACCGCCACTCCGGCTACCCGGGCGGTCTGAAGGCCGTTTCGTACTCCGAGCTTCTCGAGAAGAACCCTGTTCGCGCCGTCGAGAAGGCCGTTCGCGGCATGCTGCCGAAGAACTCCATCGGCCGCGCCCAGCTGCGCAAGCTCAAGGTCTACACGGGCAGCGAGCACCCGCACGCGGCTCAGCAGCCGAAGCCGTACACCTTCGACCAGGTCGCCCAGTAAGCGCCGGCCTCACCAGAACTCTTCTCGACTTAGACAAGGACTGAATTCCATCGTGGCGAAGATCTCCGACCAGCTCGAGGCCCAGGACGTGCCGCAGAGCTTCACAACCGAAACGCCGGCTACCGAGGCGCCCGCCGCGCCCCGCCCGGTTCTCAACGTTCCCGGTGCGGCCGTCGGCCGTCGCAAGCAGGCCATTGCCCGCGTGCGCCTCGTTCCGGGCTCCGGCAACATCACGGTCAACGGCCGTGAGTTCGCCGACTACTTCCCGAACAAGCTGCACCAGCAGCTGATCACCGACCCGTTCAAGGTGCTCGATCTGCTCGGCAGCTACGACGTCATCGCTCGCATCACCGGCGGCGGCCCCTCCGGCCAGGCCGGCGCGCTGCGTCTCGGCATCGCCCGTGCGCTGAACGGGATCGACGTCGAGAACAACCGCCCGACGCTGAAGAAGGCCGGCTTCCTGAGCCGCGACGCGCGGGTCAAGGAGCGTAAGAAGGCCGGTCTCAAGAAGGCCCGCAAGGCTCCTCAGTACTCGAAGCGCTGATCCGGCCTCCCAGAAGGCCCGCAGCTGCTATGGCGCGTCTTTTCGGTACGGATGGCGTTCGCGGACTGGCGAACGCCGAGCTGACGGCGGACCTCGCCCTGGGCGTCGCCCAGGCGGCCGCCGTCGTGCTCGGGCAGGGACGCAGCGCGGAGGCCCGGCGTGCGCAGGGCAAGCGCCCGGTGGCAGTTGTCGCGCGCGACCCGCGCGTCTCGGGTGAGTTCCTTCTGGCGGCGGTGGCCGCCGGTCTGGCCAGCTCCGGCGTCGACGTTCTCGACGCCGGAGTCATCCCGACCCCGGCCGCGGCGTTCCTGATCGCCGACATCGGCGCCGACTTCGGTGTGATGATCTCCGCGTCGCACAACCCGGCGCCCGACAACGGGATCAAGATCTTCGCGCGCGGCGGCACCAAGCTGCCCGACGTCGTCGAGGACCGCATCGAGGCCGCACTCGGCAAGCCGAAGCTCACGCCGACCGGTGGCGAGGTTGGTCGCATCCGCCGGTTCGCGGATGCCGAAGACCGCTACGTGCTGCACCTGCTGGCCAGCCTGCCGCACCGGCTTGACGGCATCCACGTGCTGCTCGACTGCGCGAACGGCGCTGCCGCGGGCATCTCACCCGAGGCGTTCACGGATGCCGGTGCTCGCGTCACCGTGATCGGCGACGACCCGGACGGCATCAACATCAACGACGGGGTCGGTTCGACCCACATCGACAACCTGGCCGAGGCGGTCGTGGCGCACGGTGCCGACGTCGGCATCGCGCACGATGGCGATGCTGACCGGTGCCTCGCGGTCGACGCGAACGGAAACATCGTCGACGGCGACCAGATCATGGCGATCCTCGCCCTGAGCATGGCGGAGCGCGGCGTTCTCAAGCACAACACGCTCGTCACCACGGTGATGAGCAACCTCGGGCTGCGGCTGGCCATGGCCGAGCACGGCATCGACGTCGTGCAGACCAGTGTCGGCGACCGCTACGTGCTCGAGAAGATGAACGAGAACGACTTCTCGCTCGGCGGCGAGCAGTCGGGTCACGTCATCATGCGCGAGTTCGCCACGACGGGCGACGGCATCCTGACCGGATTGCACCTCGTGAGCGAGATGGCGCGCAAGGGCAAGAGCCTGCACGAGCTGGCGAGCTGCATGACCGTGTATCCGCAGATCCTGGTGAACGTGCGAGGCGTCGACCACCATCGCCTGCACGAGGACGACGTGATCGCCGCAGCGATCGCTGCGGCAGAAGCCGCGCTGGGCGAGACCGGGCGCGTCCTGCTGCGTCCCTCTGGAACCGAACCGATGGTGCGGGTCATGGTGGAGGCCGCGGATCAGGAGACCGCCGACCATCACGCTCGGACGCTCGCCGAGGTCGTGCGCGTGCAGCTCGCGCTGTAGCCCGCGCACGCGAGCGTGCTCTCGGGAGAACGAGCCGGCGCGGGCGCTACAGCTTGCGGAGCAGCACGGACGACACCGTGTGGTCGCTGTCTTTGCGCAGCACGAGCTTCGCCCGCGACCGCGTCGGACGGATGTTCTGCAGCAGGTTCGGCTCGTTGATCGCGTGCCAGATCGACAGCGCCTGCGCGCGAGCCTCCTCCTCGGTGAGGCTCGCGTAGCGGTGGAAGTACGACTGAGGGTCGGCGAATGCGCCGCGCTGCAGCTTGAGGAACCGCTCGACGTACCAGCGCTCGATGTCGGAGGCACGGGCATCCACGTACACGCTGAAGTCGAAGAGGTCGCTGACTGCCAGGCGGTTGCCCCCGCCTGCCGGCTGCAGCACGTTGAGGCCCTCGACGATGAGCACGTCCGGATGCCTGACCACCACCTGCGCGTCCGGCACGATGTCGTAGCTGAGGTGCGAGTAGAACGGCGCGCGCACCTCATCGACGCCGCTCTTCACCGCGGTGACGAAGCGCAGCAGCGCGCGACGGTCGTACGACTCCGGGAAGCCCTTGCGGCCCATCAGGCCGCGGCGTTCCAGCTCCGCGTTCGGCAGCAGGAATCCGTCGGTGGTGACCAGCTGAACGTTCGGGGTGGTGGGCCAGCGGCTGAGCAGTTCGCGCAGCAGTCGCGCGGTCGTCGACTTGCCGACGGCGACCGACCCGGCGACGCCGATCACGAACGGGGTGCGCTCGGTGCGCTCACCCAGGAAGTCACTCGTCGTGCGCTGCAACTGTTGCGTGCCGGTCGCGTACATGCTGAGCAGGCGACTCATCGGGAGGTAGACCTCTGCCACCTCGCGAATGTCGAGGGTGTCGCCCAACCCGCGGAGTTGGGCGATCTCCAGCTCGGAGAGCGGCTGAGGTGTGCTTCTGGCCAGTTCGGCCCAGGCGGAACGATCGAGTTCGACGAACGGGGTGATCCGCGCGGACTGCGTCGCGCCGTTCGGGGCCATGGGCATCAAGTGTAGTGAGCGAGGGGAGTGTCAGAGTCGCCCCGCTAGAATCGGTCCCCATGTGCGGAATCGTCGGATACGTCGGCAGCGACCGGTCCCTTGAGGTGCTGCTAGGCGGTCTGAAGCGGCTGGAGTACCGCGGCTACGACTCCGCGGGCGTCGCCGTCATCGACGCGGCGACCGGCCGGCTGGGCGTCGCCAAGCGCGCCGGCAAGCTGGGCGTGCTCGAAGACGAGCTGGGCAGGCATCCGATCGCCGACGGCGCCACCGGGATCGGCCACACCCGCTGGGCGACGCACGGCGGTCCGACCGACCGCAACGCGCATCCGCACCTCGGCGACGACGGCAAGCTGGCCGTCATCCACAACGGCATCATCGAGAACTTCGCGGCGCTCCGCGAGGAACTGGCCGCCGACGGCTTCACCTTCGCCAGCGAGACCGACACCGAGGTGGCCGCTGCGCTGCTCGGCCGTGAGTATCGCGAGACCGGCGATCTGGCCGAGGCGTTCCGGCGGGTCGTCTCGCGGCTCGACGGGGCCTTCACGCTTCTGGCCGTGCACGAGGACCAGCCCGGCGTCGTGGTGGGAGCGCGCCGCAACTCGCCTCTGGTCATCGGGCTCGGCGACGGCGAGAACTTCCTCGGGTCGGATGTCGCCGCCTTCGTCGAGCACACCCGTCGCGCGGTCGCCATCGGTCAGGACCAGATCGTGGTGATCACGCCGACCGACGTCACGGTCACCGACTTCGCCGGCGACACCGTCGAGGTCGAGCCGTTCGAGGTGGCGTGGGATGCCGCGGCCGCCGACAAGGGCGGCTGGCCGAGCTTCATGGCCAAGGAGATCGCGGAGGAGCCGGATGCCGTCGCCAACACCCTGCGCGGCCGCGTGCACGAAGGCCGCGCCGTCATCCCCGAGCTCGAGGACCTCGACGACCTGCTGACCGGCATCGAGCGCATCACGATCATCGCGTGCGGCACCGCGGCGTACGCGGGTCAGGTGGGCGCGTACGCGATCGAGAAGTGGGCGCGCATCCCGGTCGAGGTGGAGCTCAGCCACGAGTTCCGCTACCGCGACCCGGTGATCACGCCGTCGACGCTGGTCGTCTCGATCAGCCAGTCCGGCGAGACCATGGACACGCTCATGGCGGTGAAGTTCGCCCGCGAAGCCGGAGCCAAGACACTGTCGATCTGCAACACGCAGGGCGCGACGATCCCGCGCGAGTCGGACGGCGCCGTGTACACGCACGCCGGGCCCGAGGTCGCGGTGGCCTCCACGAAGGCGTTCGTCGCGCAGATCACCGCTCTGTACCTGTTCGGCTTGCACCTGGCACGGCTGCGCGGAACGCTGACGGATGCCGAACAGCACGCGAATCTGGACCAGCTGACCGCGATCCCCGGCAAGCTCGAGCGCGTGCTGGAGTCCAGCGACGCGATCGCCCAGCTGGCGCACTGGATGAGCGACACCCGCGCGGTGCTGTTCCTGGGCAGGCACGTCGGCTTCCCGATCGCGCTCGAGGGCGCGCTGAAGCTCAAGGAGCTCGCGTACATCCACGCCGAGGGCTTCGCGGCCGGCGAGCTCAAGCACGGCCCGATCGCGCTCATCGAGCCCGGCCAGCCGGTCTTCGTCGTCGTGCCCAGCCCGCGCGGAAGCGACGAGATGCACAAGAAGGTGGTCTCGAACATCCAGGAGATCCGCGCCCGCGGCGCTCGGGTGCTGGCGATCGCCGAGGAGGGCGACGCCTCCGTGCTGCCGTTCGCCGACGAGGTCGTGCGCATCCCGCTGGCCGCGCCGCTGTTCGAACCGCTGCTCGCGGTCATCCCGCTGCAGATCTTCGCCATGGAGCTCGCGACCGCCAAGGGCCTCGACGTCGACCAGCCGCGCAACCTGGCCAAGTCGGTCACGGTGGAGTAGCGGATGCGACACCGCGGCGCGCGTGCGGCCCGTTCCGCTGCGGACGCCTGCGTCCCCTGCAGCGGACGCGATCGTGCGAACCGCACCACGGCGCGAGGGCGCCGCTCGTGATCGCCGGCATCGGTGTCGACATCGTCGACCTGGAGCGCTTCGACCGCGCCATCGCACGCACCCCGAAGCTGCTCACTCGCCTGTTCGCCCAGAGCGAACAGGGACTGCCGATCCATTCGCTCGCGGCCCGGTTCGCGGCGAAGGAGGCAGTGGTCAAGGCGCTCGGGCGGGCCGACGTGGTCGTGGCATCCGATGTGGAGGTGGTGCCGGACGAGCACGGCAACCCCGGGCTTGTGCTGCACGGCGCTGTGGCCGAGGAGGCGGCGGCGCGCGGGATCACCCGATGGCACCTCACGATGACGCACGACGCGGGCGTTGCCTGCGCGTTCGTGGTCGCCGAGACCGACGACGCGGCCGGCGGGGGCTCACGATGAGCGAGCTCTCGCCGTTGCGGGAGGCCGTGGTCGACCTCGGCGCGATCCGTGGCAACGTCGAGACGCTGCGGCGGGCCATCGGCACCGAGCACCTCATCGCCGTCGTCAAGGCGAACGGCTACGGGCACGGGGCGGTGCCGGTCGCCCGCGCCGCCCTGGCCGGGGGAGCGGACCGGCTCGGCGTCGCCGATCTCGCCGAGGCCATCGAACTGCGCGAGGCCGGAATCACGGCGCCCGTGCTCGCCTGGCTGCACGACTCGGATCCCGACTTCGACGCGGCGATCGCCGCCGGCATCGAGGTGGGGGTTTCGACCCTCGCCCAGCTCGACGCGCTCACCGCCGCCGCGAAGCGAGCCGGCGGCACTGCCGTGGCGCACCTCAAGCTAGACACGGGTCTCAGCCGCAACGGCGTCGCCCCGGATGCCTGGCCCGAGGTCGTTCGCGCCGCGCGCGTCGCAGAGACGGCCGGCCTGCTGCGTGTGGCCGGCGTCTTCAGCCACCTCTCCGGCACAGACGCAGAATCGGATGCCGCCCAGGCCGACGCGTTCGACCGCGGGCTCGCCGAGGCAGCCCGCGCCGGCCTGAACCCGGAGCTCGTGCACCTGGCGGCCAGCGGCGCGGCGCTCACCCTGCCGCGCTGCCGATACAACACGGCGCGGGTCGGCATCGCGATCTACGGTGTCTCCCCGTTCCCGGACCGGGATCCGGGCGAGTTCGGCTTGCGCCCCGCGATGACGCTGCGCTCCCGCGTGGTCGCGGTGCGGCGCATCAAGGCGGGGCAGGGCGTGTCGTACGGGCACACGTACCGGGCGCCCCGCGACACGACGCTCGCGCTCGTTCCTGTCGGGTACGCGGACGGCGTGCCGCGGCAGGCATCCGGGCGCGCGGAGGTCTCGATCGGCGGGCGGCGGCATCCGATCGCCGGCCGCGTGGCGATGGACCAGATCGTGATCGCCGTGGGCGACGAGCCGGTGCAGGTCGGCGACGAGGTCGTGCTGTTCGGAGATCCGGCGACGGGTGCACCTTCGGCCGAGGACTGGGCGCGCGCCGCCGACACCATCGGATACGAGATCGTGACGAGGCTGGGCAGGCGGGTGACGAGACGCTATGTCTGACGCAGGCCGGGGTCGGATGCCTCTGGCCGGCTCGCGCACGGTGCCCACGTCCGACGCGATGGAGGCGTTCGGCCACGAGCTCGGGCGCCTGCTGCAGGCGGGCGACCTCGTCGTGCTGTCCGGTCCGCTCGGCGCGGGCAAGACCACTCTCACGCGTGGCATCGGCGAGGCGATGAACGTACGCGGCCCGGTGACGAGCCCGACCTTCGTGCTGGCGCGTACGCATCCGTCGCTGAACGGCGGAACGCCGCTCGTGCACGTGGATGCCTACCGGCTCGGCTCCGCGCTGGAGCTCGACGACCTCGACATCGACTTCGCCCGCTCGGTCGTCGTCGTGGAGTGGGGAAGCGGCATGCTCGACGGCGTCGCCGATTCGTGGCTCGACGTCGCGATCGACCGCCCGACCGGTGCGGGAGAGGCGTCGGCGTCCTACGCGGGCCTGGACGAGGACGCCCCAGAGGAGCCGCGCACCGTGACGGTCACGCCGCACGGTCCCCGCTGGGCCTGACCTGACCCGTGGCGACCCTCCCGAAAATGACCTGTTGCAAAATACGCAAAATACGCATTTTGCACCATGGCGTCCGAGCCGACACGGCGTCGGCCGGAGGGAGCGCGCGCTGCTTGACTACGCTGGAACGATGCTCCTCGCGATCGACACCTCGGCCGGCACATCCGTCGCCGTGGTGGACCGGGAGGGCGGCGTGCTCAGCGAGTTGAGCGTCGCGGACACGATGCGGCACGCCGAGGTGATCGGCGGGATGATCCGGGACGCGCTGGCGCAGGCATCCGTCGTCCCCGCCGAGCTGTCCGGAGTCGCCGCGGGCATGGGCCCAGGGCCGTTCACCGGCCTGCGCGTCGGCATTGCGGCGGCGAAGGCGTTCGCGCTCGGCATCGGCAAGCCCGTCGTGCCGATCGTGAGCCACGACGCCGTCGCACTCGAGCGATACGCCTGGGGACACACGGGCCCGCTGCTGGTGGTGACGGATGCCCGCAGGCGCGAGCTGTACTGGAGCACGTACGGCGGCGTCGACGAGCTGGGCATCCCGTTGCGCACCGGCGGGCCGGGGCTGTCCAAGCCCGACGAGCTCGAACGCGTCGCCCTGCACGGCGCGGACGTGCCGAGATACGACGCGGCATCCGTCTCGGCCGGGCAGCTCGGCATGCTCGCGGAATGGCTGTACGCGGCGAGGCGTCCATTCGCTGAAGATCGTCCGCTCTACCTGCGCTCGCCCGACGTCACGCCCTCGAGTGGTCCGAAGCGGGTGACGGCATGAGCGCGGTGCAGGCCGACGCCGTCGCCGGTCTCCGGCTGGCCACCGCGGACGATCTCGAGGCGATCATGGCGCTCGAGACCTCGATCTTCGTCACGGATGCCTGGTCGCCCGCCCTCATGCGCGCCGAGCTGACCGCGCCGCACTCCTGCTACCTCGTGGTGGAGCGCGATGGGGACGTGGTGGCGTATTCCGGCCTGCGGGCGGTCCCCGGTTCCGGGGATGCCGACATCCAGACGATCGCGGTCGCCCCGGCTGCGAGGCGGTTGGGCCTGGGCCGCGCGCTCATGGTCGCCATGATCGGCGAGGCATCACGCCGCGGCGCCCGCGAGGTGTTCCTCGAGGTGCGGGCGGACAACCCGAACGCCCAGCGGCTCTACGATTCGCTGGGCTTCGTGTCGCTCGCGGTGCGCCCGCACTACTACCAGCCCGACGACGTCGACGCGATCGTGATGCGCCTCACGCTCGGGGAGGTCGCTGCGTGATCGACGAACCACTGGTGATCGGCATCGAGACGTCGTGCGACGAGACCGGCGTCGGCATCGTGCACGGCACCCGGCTGCTCGCCAACGTGATCGCCTCCAGCATGGAGGAGCACGCCCGCTACGGCGGAGTCGTGCCGGAGGTCGCCGCGCGTGCGCACCTCGAAGCGCTGGAGCCGGCCATCACGGAGGCGGTCGAGCGTGCGGGCATCCGTCTGGACGAGGTCGACGCCGTCGCCGTCACCAGCGGGCCAGGGCTCGCCGGCGCACTCATGGTCGGCGTCGGGGCGGCCAAGGCGCTCGCCGTCGCGCTCGGCAAGCCGTTGTACGGCGTGAACCACCTCGTCGGTCACGTCGGTGCCGACCTGCTCGACGCCGACGGAGGTCCGGGCCGTGAGCTGGAGCTGCCGACGATCGCGCTGCTCGTCTCCGGCGGCCACACCTCGCTGCTGCACGTGCGCAGCCTCACCGACGATGTCGAACTGCTCGGTGAGACCATCGACGACGCGGCCGGTGAGGCGTTCGACAAGGTCGCGCGCGTGCTCGGGCTGCCGTACCCCGGGGGGCCGCAGATCGACCGAGTCGCCGCGCACGGGCATCCGGATGCCATCCGCTTTCCGCGCGGACTCTCGCTGCCCAAAGACCTGGCGAAGCACCGCTACGACTTCTCGTTCTCGGGGCTGAAGACCGCCGTGGCACGTTGGGTGGAGCGGCGAGAGGATGCCGGCGAGCCCGTTCCCGTCGCCGACGTCGCCGCGAGCTTCCGCGAGGCCGTCGCCGACGTACTGCTGCGCAAGGCGATCGCCGCGTGCATCGACCGCGAGGTGCCGCGGCTGCTGTTCGGCGGCGG
This sequence comes from Humibacter ginsengiterrae, assembly GCF_054780115.1. NCBI lineage: Bacteria > Bacillati > Actinomycetota > Actinomycetes > Micrococcales > Microbacteriaceae > Humibacter > Humibacter ginsengiterrae. The sequence goes on along the minus strand of NZ_BAAGWY010000015.1, from coordinate 32,590 downwards.
AGTGGTCGCCAACGCGCGCGTGCGACAGCTGGCGCAGGAACGAGCGGATGCCGCGGGCATCCGGCTGCGCATCCCCGCCTTGTCTCTGTGCACCGACAACGGCGCGATGATCGCGGCGCTCGCCGCGCAGCGCATCATGGCTGGGCACGCTCCGAGCGGACTCGACTTCGGTGCGGACTCGACCCTGCCTGTGACCGACGTGCAGGTCTGAGAACATCCACAGGATGGTCCGGCGCGCATGGGGACAGGTACCCATCGCGGTGCTTCGCGACGGCGAATAGCGTGCGGAATGCGCATTCGCTCACCGGGGTAACGGTTCGACACGCCGCGCGCGGCATGCATTGACACCCCTGAAGGCGGATGCCAGCATTGGCATACACAGCTTTCGCTCAGGTTCGATCCCGAGCGATGCACGACCGGCCGCTATTGACGGCCGGCCCATTCGAAAGGATCAAGCACATGTCCGATCCCAACGCTCCTCAGGACCCGGCGGGCTCGCCGCAGCAGCCGCCGGCGCCCCAGCCGGCCGCGCCGCAGCCGGCTGCACCTCAGCAGCCCGCGCCGCCGCAGTACGGTGCACCACAGCAGCCGGCCGCACCCCAGTACGGCGCGCCCCAGGCTCCGCAGTACGGGCAGCCGTACGCCGCTCCCGTGCAGAAGTCTCCGATTCTGAGCATCCTGTCGCTGATCGGCGGCATCGTCGGAATCATCGGCTCCTTCTTCTACTTCGGTGGTCTGTTCGCCATCGCGGCCGTCATCCTCGGCTTCATCGGGCGGAGCAGGGAGCCGCAGGCCAAGGGCTTCTGGCTGACCGGCATCATCCTCGGTTTCGTCGCCATCGCGCTCGAGATCATCGTCATCATCGTGCTCGTGGCGATCCTCGCGTCGGTGGGTTCGTCACTCAACAACTACTGATTCAGCACCACCGATCCATCTGCGGCGCGGCGACTCGGATTTCGTTCCGAGCGCTGCGCCGCTGACGTCTACTGACGAAGGAAGGTCCGATGTCCGATCCAAATGCTCCGCAGAACCCGGAGCAGGTGCCCGCGCCGGGTGGCGAGCCCCGGCAGGAGCCGCCGGTCGCACCGCCGTCGGCACCTCCGGTGCCGCAGCAGCCGTCCGCTGCTCCTCCGCAGCCTCCGCAGCCCAACGTGCCTCCTCAGCAACCGTACAGCGCCCCGCCGGCTCCGCCCGTTCCGCCCCAGCCGTACGGCGCGCCGCAGCAGCCGTATGGCGCGCCGCAGCAGCCGTACGGTGCCCCGCAGCAGCCCTACGGTGCCCCGCAGCAGCCGTACGGTGCCCCGCAGCAGCCCTACGGCGCGCCCCAGCAGCCTTATGCTCCGCAGCAGCCGCCTGCCCCGCAGTATGGGGCTCCCGTGCAGCCTCCGTACGGCGCTCCGCAGTACGGGCAGCCGTACGCGCCGACGCCCTCGAAGACCCCGATCCTGAGCATCCTGGCTCTGATCGGCGGCATCGTCGGCGTCATCTCGGTCGGCTGGGGCGTGCTGTTCGGCATCGCCGGTATCGTGCTCGGATTCCTGGGCAAGTCGCGCGAGCCGCAGGCGAAGGGATTCTGGCTCACCGGAATCATCCTCGGCTTCGTCTCCGTCGCCTTCATCCTGCTCTGGATTCTCATCATCGTGATCGGCGCGATCGCCTCGGCCAGTTACAACTCCGGCTACTGAGCACCGAAACGACACGAGGGCCGTTCCGCATCATCGGAACGGCTCTCGTTCGTCTCAGCCCGCGCGCTCGACGAGAAGCGCAACATGGCGTGCGCCGATCCGGGTGAGCACGAGGGTGGCGGATGCCTCCCCCCTCAGCCGGAGCCGCTTGCGCAGTGCCGCGGGGTCGACATCCGCTCCGCGCTTCTTGATCTCGAGGGTTCCGATCCGGCGACTTGCGAGCGCCGCGCGCAGCTCCGACTCCTTGACCGGCAACTCCTCGATGACCCGGAACGCGTCAGCGAACGGGGTGCGCGTCAGGGTGTCGGCCGTGATGTAAGCGATGTCGTGGCGGAGCATCCTCGCCTTCAGCGTGCGGGCGAGGTCGCCGATCAGCCGCGCACGGATGACAGCGCCGTCCGGTTCATACAGATACTCGCCGAGGTCCCCGGTCGGCTCGTCGGCGGAATCGGCCCCGCCGGTGAGTTCGGTCGTTTCGTCTCCGTGCATGACGAGCGCCGCGCGGCGGATGCCGTCTCGTGCGAGCGGCCCGGTCCAGACGCCGACCTCCACCACCTGCCTGTCCACCGAGATCCACTGCGCCTCAGCGCCGTCGGGGATAAGGGCACGGTCGACGCCCGGTCCGAGTTTGACGCCCACGGGCATCCGCTCGGCAAGACCGAAGACGAAGTCGAGACTCGGCGACCACTCGGCCGGGTCGGAGAGCCGTCTCGTGTTCGCGTGCCCGGAGGTGCGGCGCGCTGGGTCGAGATAGGCGGCGTCCTGCCCGGTCAGCTCTGCGTCTTCGGCCCGTGACTGGCGCACCGTGGCGTTCGGGAAGGGCGCGAGGTTGTAGCTCGCGATCGCGGCCGTGACCTCGTCGGCGTCCACTGCGGTGACGTCGAGGTCGAGCGCGGCCATGGCCATGGCGTCGCCTCCGATGCCGCACCCCAGGTCGGCCACCCGGGTGAGGCCGGCTCGGGCGAAGCGTGCCGCGTGACGGGCGGCCACCTGCAGGCGGGTCGCCTGCTCCAGCCCTGCCTCCGTGAACAGCATGCGCGAAGCGAACGGACCGAACTTCGCCGCGGCCTTGCCGCGCAGCTTGGACTGCGTCAGCACCGTCGCCACCAGCCCGGGCGGATGCCCCTGCTTGCGCAACGCGCTCACCATGTGCACCACGTCGGCCGCGCTCTCGTACGGCGGCAGGGAGTCCAGCAGCCGCAGACCCTCCGGGCTCAGCAGCTCGACCAGTTCCGCGCGTTCCACTGCGACAACCTATCGCGACAACTCCACGCGCGAGGGTGCGCGTGGCGTTCCGCCGAGCGTGCGCGTTCGTTCCGGCGAGGGTGCGCGTTCTTCTCCCCGGACGGCCGGTACGAGTTGACCTCAACATTGGTTGAGGTCCTAGGCTCATCAGAGCGGAGGGCGGCACGGGTATTGCATCGAGCGCCACTCTGGGCAACCGCCCGAGGATGCCCGCACCTCCCTCCGCCCTCACCTGCACGACCCGAACACCTCCCGGAACCCGAGACACGACCCGAACGCATGACCGCAACTGAACCCCTGGCAACTCCCGCTTCGTCTCCCGAGGCCCTGGCTCGGCGCATCGCCGTGCCGGCTCCCCGAAGGGCGACCCCAGAAGCCTTCAAGGACGCCTTCCGGCTGCATCCTGCCGGCATCGCGCTGATCACCGCGCTCACCGCAGACGGGCCTGTCGGACTCACCGCCTCGAGCGTGGCATCCGTGAGCGCAGATCCACCGGCGTTGGCGTTCTCCGTGACGCGTGCGACCGGAAGTGCCGGCGGCATCCTGTCGGCGCCGACCCATCTCATACACCTGCTCGACGCCGCGCACGTGGGGCTGGCGGATGTCTTCGCGCACTCGGGAACGGACCGCTTCACTCCGGAACAAGGCTGGTCGGCGCTGCCCACCGGGGAACCGCATCTGCCGAGCGCGCGCGTCGCGCTGCGGTGTCGCATCCTTCAGAGCACTCCGGTCGGATCGTCCGTGCTCGTGCTGGCGGAGGTGCTCGAGATTCATGCCGGAGAACCGGGCGAGCCGGTCGCCTACCTCGATCGGGCGTACCGCGCGCTCTCCGATCCGTCGTAGCGCGGCTCGAGCACCGCCGCTCGTGGAATCGCGTCCCTTGCTTGCACTCACGTTGCACGAGTGCCAACGGTGCGCCTACACTGCTCATTAGCACTCTCACTGTCAGTGTGCTAACTACGTCTTCAGTACAAAGTACAGAAAGAGGTCAACCGTGTCGGTCTCCATCAAGCCGCTCGAGGATCGCATCGTTATCAAGCAGGTCGAGGCTGAGCAGACCACTGCGTCCGGCCTGGTCATCCCGGACACCGCCAAGGAGAAGCCGCAGGAGGGCGAGGTCATCGCCGTCGGACCCGGTCGCATCGACGACAACGGCAACCGCGTTCCGCTCGACGTCAACGTCGGCGACAAGGTGCTCTACTCCAAGTACGGCGGCACCGAGGTGAAGTTCGGCGGCGACGAGTTCCTGGTGCTCTCGGCTCGCGACGTGCTGGCCGTCATCGAGCGCTGACGCTCAGTCTGCTGTCGCAGCAGACGTAACGCTTCGAAGGGGTCCGGATGCCTGGCATCCGGGCCCCTTCGGCGTCCGTGTCGGTGGCTTCGCCCTACGATTGTGCGGTGTCCGAATCCGCGGGGAACGACCCCACCACGTCACCAGCTGTAGCCGCGCCCGCTCGTGCCGGTCGCGGCATCGTGTATGCGGTCTCGGCGTACTTCATCTGGGGATTCCTCCCGATCTACTTCATTGCGCTCGCGCCGACCGGTCCGTTCGAGATCGTCGCCTGGCGCGTCGTGTTCTCGCTCGTGTTCTGCGCCATCGCGATCGTCGTCACACGGGCGTGGCGCGCTTTCGCGGTCATCCTGAGGCGTCCGCGCATCGTGCTCATCATGGGTGCGGCCGGCGCGCTCATCTACGTGAACTGGCAGACGTACGTGTACGCGACGACGTCGGGTCAGGTGGTTGAGGCATCCCTCGGCTACTTCATCAACCCGATCGTGACCGTTCTGCTCGGCGTGATCGTGCTGCGCGAGCACCTGCGCATCACGCAGTGGATCGCGATCGGCGTCTCGGTCGTCGCTGTTGTCGTGCTGACTGTCGGATACGGTCGGCTGCCCTGGATTGCGCTTCTCCTGGCGTTCTCGTTCGGACTGTACGGCCTGGTCAAGAAGCAGGTGGGGCGCAACGTGGATGCCCTCAGCGGCCTCACGCTCGAGACCGCGTGGCTCACGCCCGTCGCGATCGTGCAGCTGATCGTGGTCGGTGTGACGACGGGCATCACATTCGGCCACGTGAGCCTGCTGCACGCCATCGGCATCGTCGGTGTCGGCGTGATCACGGCGGTGCCGCTGCTGTTCTTCGCCGCGGCGTCGCGCCGGCTGCCGCTCATCGTGATGGGGTTCATTCAGTACTTCACGCCGATCCTGCAGCTCATCGTCGGAGTCGTGCTCCTGCACGAGACGATGACGCTGGAGCGCTGGATCGGATTCGCCCTGGTCTGGGTCGCGCTCGTCGTGCTCACGGTCGACGTGGTGCTCGCGGTGCGACGCGATCGACGTGCGGCGGCGGCGGGGGATGCGCCGTCGACGGATGCAGTCTCCTCCGACCCGCTACCGGAATAGGACTCCCTGAACGAACGCGCACCCTCGGGCGGACGGACGCGCACCCTCGGGCGGACGGACCCGCACCCTCGGGTGAATGGACGCGCACTGTCGGGAATGGGGATTCTGGGCCGATCGTCGGGCGCGGGGCGCATAGTGGAGGCATGTCGATCGGCGCGCTGCTGCTCGTCAGCGCTGCACTCGGTACGAGCTTCGCGGAGTCTTACGCGCTTGCTCTCTACCGCCGCGCGGTGCGCGGTTCGCGGGAACGCTACGTGTGGCGCAGCCGCTACATCGTGCTCGCGATGCTGGTCGCCGTGATCTCCGGCGCCATCGCGGTGCTCGATGTGATGCAGGGCGACACGTTCTTCGCGGCGCTCTGGCTGGCGATCGCGGCGATGCGTGTGGTGGTACTCGTGCTCAACCGCGACAAGGACGACGACGACTGGTTCAAACGCACCGGACGGCGCATCCGTTCGGGGGTGCGCAGGCTGGCGGCCGCGCTGCGTCCGGCTCCGGGTGTCGGGGCACCGGTTCCCGCCTGAGCGCCGCCTCCGGTCGGCCGGTGTTCGAGCGGATCGGCCGACCTGAGCGGCCGCACAGGCGCGCGCAGCCGGGCACAGGCATCCGGAATGCTGAGCCGATGCGCGGCGTTAACATGGAACATCCGCGCTCAGGACCCTGCAGCGAAGCCCGTGGCTACTCCATGCGAGCCGGATGCGACGAGCACAGACGAGAAGACGAGCACAGACGAGAACAGGGGAGAGATGGACCAGGCGGACCCGTTCGGATTCATGGGACTGACGTACGACGACGTGATGCTCCTGCCGGGGCACACGGATGTGATTCCGAGTGAGGCCGACACGTCCTCGCGCCTGACCAAGCGCATCAGCGTGGCAACCCCGCTGCTCTCCAGCGCCATGGACACCGTCACCGAGTCGCGCATGGCCATCGCGATGGCCAGGCAGGGTGGCCTCGGGGTGCTGCACCGCAACCTCTCCATCCAGGACCAGGCGACCTTCGTCGACAAGGTGAAGCGCAGCGAGTCCGGCATGGTGAGCAACCCCGTGACGACCACGCCCGACGCGACGGTCGAAGAGGTGGACGCTCTGTGCGGCCAGTTCCGCGTCTCGGGCCTCCCCGTCGTCGAGGATGACGGCAGGCTCGTCGGAATCATCACGAACCGCGACATGCGCTTCGTCTCGCAGTTCGAGAAGTCGTCGACCCTTGTGCGCGACGTGATGACGAAGGCGCCGCTGATCACCGCCCCGGTCGGAGTCGACCCCGACTCCGCGATCGCGATCTTCGCGCAGCACAAGATCGAGAAGCTGCCGCTGGTGGACGCAGAAGGCAAGCTGCGCGGGCTTATCACGGTCAAGGACTTCGACAAGAGCGAGAAGTACCCGAACGCCACCAAGGACTCCGAGGGCCGGCTGCGCGTGGGTGCGGCGATCGGCTTCTTCGGCGACGCCTGGGACCGGGCGATGGCCCTGGTCGACGCGGGCGTCGACGTGATCGTCGTCGACACCGCCAACGGCGACAGCAAGGGCGTACTGGAGATCATCCACAGGCTCAAGCGTGAGCCGCGCTCGGCACACGTCGAGGTGATCGGCGGCAATGTCGCCACTCGCACCGGAGCTCAGGCGCTGGTGGATGCCGGTGCCGACGCCATCAAGGTGGGCGTCGGTCCCGGCTCCATCTGCACCACCCGGGTCGTCGCCGGCGTCGGCGTTCCGCAGATCACTGCCGTGTACGAGGCATCCCTCGCCGCACGTCCCGCCGGGGTTCCGGTGATCGCGGATGGCGGCTTGCAGTACTCGGGCGACATCGCGAAGGCGCTGGTCGCCGGTGCCGACACCGTCATGCTCGGCTCGCTGCTGGCCGGATGCGACGAGAGCCCGGGCGACCTGGTCTTCGTGAACGGCAAGCAGTATAAGAACTACCGGGGCATGGGTTCGCTCGGCGCTCTGCAGACGCGCGGCAAGAAGACGTCGTACTCGCGTGACCGCTACTTCCAGGCGGATGTGCCGAGCGACGACCAGCTGATCCCCGAGGGCATCGAGGGCCGCGTCGCCTACCGCGGACCGCTCTCCTCTGTCGCGTACCAGCTCACCGGCGGCCTTCGGCAGTCGATGTTCTACGTCGGCGCGCGCACGATCCCGGAGCTCAAGGAGCGCGGCAGGTTCGTGCGCATCACGCCGGCGGGCCTCAAGGAGTCGCACCCGCACGACATCCAGATGGTCGTCGAGGCGCCCAACTACACCCGCTGACGCGCCGGCCGCCGCCGGTTCCTCGCTGACGCCGCTACGCCGGTCCTGGAGCAGCGTGTCTCATTTGTTGTGGTTTCAGGACGCCAAACCCGCAGGTTGTGAGACATGCTTGAGCAGCGTGTCTCACTTCTTGCGACTTCGGGATCCCGAACCCGCAGGATCTGAGACATGCTTCAGCGGTGCGTCTCACGTGTTGCGGTATTCGGTGTCCGGAAGTCCCCGCCGTTTGACCGGGCCGGGTCGCTCTGCGAGAATTACTGTCCGAACGGTCGGTAACTAAAGGCGGCCGTGCAGACCTGGCTGTGGCAGTTCTGGCGCGATGAAGGGCGGGAGCGGATGACCGACGCTCGGACTACCCGCATCGAGCGCGGCGACGATCGCATGGTGGTCACGCTTGACCGGCCGCAGACCCGCAATGCGATCGACCAGCGCATGGTCGACGAGCTGCACGGGGTGTGTGCCGAGCTGGAGGTCGAGCCGCGCATCCTGATCCTCGCCGGCGGCGACGGCGTGTTCGCGTCGGGTGCCGACATCGCGGAGCTGCGCGACCGCACGGCGCAGGACGCGCTCGCCGGCATCAACACACGCCTGTTCATACGCATCGCGCGTCTGCCGATGCCCGTGATCGCCGCGGTCGATGGGTGGGCTCTCGGTGGCGGTGCGGAGCTCGCGTACGCGGCGGACTTCCGCATCGGCACGCCGCGCACCGTGTTCGGCAACCCTGAGACCGGGCTCGGCATCATCGCCGCTGCCGGCGCCACCTGGCGGCTCCGCGAGCTCATCGGGGAGCCGCTGGCGAAGCAGCTTCTGCTGGCCGGTCGTCGCCTCGATGCCCAGGAGTCGCTGCAGGCGGGCCTGCTCGGCGAGGTCGTCGAGCCATCCGAGCTGATGGCGGCAGCGCACCGGCTGGCCGACCGGATCGCCTCGATGGATGCCGCGGCCACGATCGCGACGAAGGCGGTGTTCGCGGCGCCGGCCGACGAGCATCCCGAGATCGACCTTCGAGAGCAGGCCGTACTCTTCGAGTCGCCGGAGAAGCACCGGCGGATGACGGGCTTTCTGGAGCGAAGGCAACGCAAGCAGGGCGCGACGGACGGGAGCGCACGATGACGGCGAGCCTGCCGAGGGTCGTCGGCGTGCTCGGCGGCGGAACGATGGGCGCCGGAATCGCACACGCGTTCCTGGTCTCCGGATGCCTCGTGCGCGTCGTCGAGCGTGACGACGAGCAGTGCGAGGCGGCATCCGCTCGCGTGCTTCGTGCAGTGAGGGCCAGCGTCGAGCGCGGAACGACGGAGGAGAGCGTCGAAGCGCTGAACGATCGGCTGTCGGTGGGGACGGCCGACACGGCGTTCGCGGAGTGCGGCCTCGTGGTCGAGGCGGTGCCGGAGCAGTTCCCGCTCAAGGTCGACTCCCTGGCGCGAGTGGCCCGGTCGGCGCCAGACGCCGTCATCGCGAGCAACACCTCGTCGATCTCGATCGACGACCTCGCGGCGACGCTACCGGAGCCCGAACGGTTCCTCGGGCTGCACTTCTTCAATCCGGTTCCGGCCTCGAAGCTCGTGGAGGTGGTGCGCGGAGCCGCGACCGCCGAGACGATCCTGAGCGCAGCACAGGACTGGGTTGCGGCCATCGGCAAGACCGCCGTGACGGTCGCGGACGCCCCGGGTTTCGCATCCAGCCGGCTCGGCGTCGCGCTCGGGCTGGAGGCGATTCGCATGCTCGAGGATGGCGTGGCGAGCGCTGAAGACATCGACCGGGCGATGGAGCTGGGCTACCGGCATCCGGTCGGACCGCTCCGGCTCACCGACATCGTGGGTCTGGATGTGCGGCTCGGCATCGCCGAGTACCTCCACGGCCGGCTCGGCGACAGGTTCGAGCCGCCACAGCTGCTGCGCGACAAGGTGGCCGCAGGGGAACTCGGCCGCAAGACGGGCCGGGGCTTCTTCGAGTGGGACGCGCCGTGATCGCTCAGGAGTCGGGACGGCGATCCACGATGAGATTCGTGATGCGCGCGGTGCAGAGCAGGCGGCCGTCTTCGTCGGTCACCGTGACGGCGTGCGAGGTCACGCGGCGCCCGAGGCTGATCGCCTCTGCGACACCGGTGACGAGGCCGGATCGCGCCGAACGGTGGTGCGTGGCGTTGATGTCGAGGCCGACCGCCGACCTGCCGGGACCCGCGTGGATGACAGCAGCCCACGACCCGAGCGCCTCGGCGAACGCGACGGATGCTCCGCCGTGCAGCAGCCCGAACGACTGGCGGTTTCCCTCGACCGGCATGGTGGCGACGACGCGCTCCGCAGACTGCTCGAGGATCGTCACGCCCATCTTGACGTCGAGCTCGCCGAGTTCAATGCGCCACGGCTCGTCGTCACTCACAGCCGCAGGCTACCAGCCGCCACGAGACCGCATGGCAGCCCCGAGACAGCGGGTGATTCCCACGGTCTCGGGGAGGGCGTGCAGCCTCGCGAACGCGAACCCCACAGCAGGAGGCACACGATGACCGACATACTGCCCAGCTACGTGCAGGGAGCCTGGTGGACGCCCGACGACGATGGCGACGCCGTCGACGTGCGCGACGCATCCACCGGTGAGGTGGTGACCCGCGTCAGCACGAACGGACTCGACTTCCCGGGGGCGCTGGAGTACGCGCGCTCGGTGGGGCAGGCATCCCTCGGCCGGCTTACGTTCCATCAGCGCGCACTGCTGCTCAAGCAGTTCGCGCAGGCACTCACCGAGCGCAAGGACGAGCTGTACGAGCTCTCGGCACGCAGCGGAACGACGAAGACGGATGCCATGGTCGACATCGACGGCGGCATCGGCGTGCTCTTCACCTACTCATCGAAGGGCAGGCGTGAGCTGCCGAACACGCAGGTCGTCATTGACGGACCGGCGGAGCGGCTGTCGAAGGACGGCACATTCCTCGGGCGGCATGTGTACACCCGGCTGCCCGGGGTCGCGGTGCAGATCAACGCGTTCAACTTTCCGGTCTGGGGGTCGCTGGAGAAGTTCGCGCCCGCGTTCCTGGCCGGCGTTCCGACACTGGTCAAGCCCGCCACCCCGACCGGGTACCTCGCCGAGGCGTATGTTCGCATCCTCGTCGATTCCGGACTGCTGCCCGACGGCACGCTGCAGCTCGTCTCCGGCAGCGTTCCCGGGCTGTTCGACGCGCTCCGGCTCGGCGATCTGGTGTCGTTCACCGGATCCGCGTCGACGGCGGAGCGGCTCAGGGGGAACGAGTCCGTGCGCACCGGCGGCGTGCGGTTCACGAGCGAAACGGACTCCATCAACGCGTCGGTGCTGGGCAAGGATGCCGCACCCGGCACACCGGAGTTCGACGCCTTCGTCGAGAGCGTCGTCGCCGAGCTCACGGTGAAGGCCGGTCAGAAGTGCACCGCCATCCGCCGCGTGATCGTGCCCGAGCGGATGCGCGGCGCGGTCATGGCCGCGATCGGCGACCGGATCGCGCAGCGCGTGGTGATCGGCGACCCGCGTGCCGACGGCGTCACCATGGGTCCGCTCGCCTCTCTGCAGCAGCGCGAGGAGGTGCTCCGGCAGGTCGGCCGCCTCGTCGACGCCGGCGGACGCATCGTGCTCGGCTCGCTCGACGCGCCAGAGGTCGTGCGTGCAGACGGCAGCCGCGGCGCGGACACCGACGGTGCGTTCGTCGCGCCCATCCTGCTCGAGTTCGAGGATCCATGGACGGATGCCGTGCACCGCATCGAAGCTTTCGGTCCCGTCGCGAGCGTGCTCGGCTACAGCGAGACCGCGGATGCCATCGCCCTCGTGAACGCGGGCCGCGGCTCGCTTGTGACGAGCGTCGCGTCGCACGATCCCGCCGAGGTCGTCGACCTGGTCTCCGGCATCGCCGCCTACAACGGGCGCGTGCTCGTTCTCGACCGCGACGACGCCCGCACCTCGACGGGCCACGGATCCCCCGTGCCGCACCTCGTGCACGGCGGCCCGGGCCGTGCGGGAGGCGGTGAGGAGCTGGGCGGTATCCGGGCGGTGCTGCACCACATGCAGCGCAGCGCCATCCAGGGGTCCCCTGACATGCTCACGGCGATCACGGGGGAGTGGCACGCCGGTGCGGCTGCGGATGCCGGTGGCAGGCATCCGTTCCGCAAGTCGCTGGCCGAGCTGCGCATCGGCGACCGCATCTCGTCCCCGTCGCGCGCGGTGACGATGGCGGACATCGAGCGCTTCGCCGAGTTCACCGGTGACACGTTCTACGCGCACATGGACGAGGAGGCGGCATCCGCGAACCCGTTCTTCCCCGGACGGGTCGCGCACGGCTACCTGCTGGTGTCGTTCGCCGCCGGGCTCTTCGTCGATCCTGACCCGGGGCCCGTGCTGGCCAACTACGGACTCGAGAACCTGCGATTCCTGACGCCGGTGTCGCCCGGTGACAGCATCCGGGTCGACCTGACGGCGAAGCAGATCACGCCGCGCGAGACGGATGACTACGGCGAGGTGCGCTGGGACGCCGTGCTGACGAACCAGCGCGACGAGACGGTGGCCACGTACGACGTGCTGACCCTGGTGGCGAAGGAGTAGGCCCTGGAGGCGTACTTCGACTTCTCCCGGGCTGTCGGCAAGATGAAGCCGCTTGAAGAGGCAAGACGGCGCGCCAATTTCGGGGTTGCGGCTCCGACCGTCAGTGCCTTCGGCCGACGCTGACTACGCCCTCGGGCGAGCAACCCGCAACCCGTCGAGCGCAACCGTGAGCACGTCGTCCGCGAGCTGCGCGGCGCTCTCGGGTCCGCCTGGCCGGTACCACTCGACGATCGAGTTGATCATGCCGAAGAGAAGACGGGTGGCGATGCCCGGATCGATGTCGGCGCGCAGGGATCCCTCGTCGCGGGCATCCTTCACGAGGACGGCCACCGAGCGGTCGAAGGCGCGACGCCGCGCCAGTGCCCTGCGCTCGACATGCGTATTGCCGCGAACACGCAGTAGCAGCGTGACGTAAGGCAGCCGTTCGACGAGCACGAGGACTGCACCGCGCAGAACGTGTGCGAGGCGATCGGCCGCGGCGCCGTTGCGGGCGCCGTCCTCGAGCAGCACGCCTTCGAGACCGTCGAGCGCCTCGTTCAGCGCGAGTTCGAGCAGCTCGTCTTTGGATGCCACGTGATGATAGATCGCCGACTTCGACAGCCCCAGCCGCTCGGCCAGCACTCCGATCGAGGTCGCGTCGTAGCCGAACTCGTTGAACGCCGCGACCGCAACCTCGAGCACGCCGCGCTGGTCGTAGCCCGGACGCCCTCGCTTCACCTCGGGTGCTTCTGGTTTCGCCTCGGTCATCATGCGTCAGTCTTTCAGTACGTGCGTGCTTTCAGTACGTGCGCGGCCGTGCGGACAAGACTCGACACCGCCCGAAAACAGGCACATCGCGCCGGAACAGGCACATCTTGCCTGCTCTCACGGGGAACACGCTTTCCTGCCTGTTTTCGCGCGGGCCGGGGTCGCGGGCCGGGGTCGCGGGCCGGCGGGCGCACGTCGGGGCGTCACCGCAGGTCATACACCCTCTTGTACTTGCCTTCACTGCGCGGCAGCGTTCCGGGCTCCTCCAGCTTGATCTCCACAGTGGAGCCGAGCCGGCTCTTGATCCGCTCGGCCAACACCACGGCGGCTGCCTCGCACGTCTCACGGGGAAGGGACGGGTGGCGTTCGATGCGCACGGTCATGGCATCCATCGCGCCGGACTTCGTCAGCTCGATCACGAAGTGCGGGGTCAGTGTCTCGATGCTGAGCACGAGCTCCTCGATCTGCGTCGGGAACAGGTTGACGCCACGAAGGATGATCATGTCGTCGTTGCGTCCGGTGATGCGTTCCATACGCCGCATCGCAGCTCTCGCCGTGCCGGGAAGCAGCCGCGTGAGGTCGCGGGTGCGGTAGCGCAGCACAGGAAACGCCTCCTTGGTGAGCGAGGTGAACACGAGTTCTCCGGTTTCGCCGTCGGGCAGCGGCCGGCCGTTCGCGTCGATCACCTCCGGAAGGAAATGGTCTTCCCAGATGTGCGGGCCATCCTTCGTCTCCACGCACTCGTTCGCGACGCCCGGCCCCATTACCTCGCTGAGCCCGTAGATGTCGACGGCGTCGAGGTTCATGCGCTGCTCGATGGTGCGGCGCAGCTCGTTCGTCCACGGCTCGGCACCGAGGATCGCCACTCTCAGGCTGGTGGAGCGCGGGTCGACGCCGGCCTGTTCCATGGCATCCGCGATCGTCAACAGATAGCTCGGGGTGCACATGATGGCATCCGGCCTGAAGTCGACGATGAGCTGCACCTGTCTGGCCGTCTGCCCCCCGGAGACCGGGATGACCGTGGCACCGAGCCGCTCGATGCCGGCGTGGGCGCCGAGCCCGCCCGTGAACAGGCCGTAGCCGTACGCGTTGTGCACCTTCATGCCGGGCCGCACGCCGGAGGCCCGCAGCGATCGCGCCACCAGATCGCCCCAGCGCTCCAGGTCGCCGATGGTGTAGCCGACGACAGTTGGCCGTCCGGTGGTTCCGCTGGATGCGTGGATGCGCGCCACCTTCGACATCGGCACCGCGAACATGCCGAACGGGTACGTCTCTCGCAGGTCCGCCTTCGTCGTGAAGGGCAGCAGATGCACGTCGTCGAGCGAGCGGATGTCCGTGGGCGCGACTCCCACCTCGTCCAGCTTTCGCGTGTACAGCGGCACGTTCTCGTAGGCGTGCCGCACCGTCCACTGCAGCCGCTCCAGCTGCAGGGCGCGCAACTCGTCCACGCTCATCCGCTCGGCCGGGTCGAGGGATTCGGGGTCGGCCGGCGTCATCCGCAGCGCCGTGGTCTGTGTCGTCGTCATCGACGGCCTCCTGTTCAGTGGTGCCGGTGTGCCTACGGATTGCCCGCGTGGTGCCCCGCTGCCGCGCCCCGCAGGTGAGGCTAGGCGTATGCGCCGAGACCACGTGTATGGCACGTAGTGCCGGCGCAAACGCCTAGTTTCGGTGGTCTGCCATGGCTTGCGCGGGCTCGAGAGGCGGCGCGGGCCGCCGGGTGGTGACGGAGCGCCCGCGGAACTCCGCGACGCGGTCGCCGGTGTCGTCGACGATGCTCACGTCGTACAGCCCGGTGCGGCCGCTGCGCACGACGCGGCGGGCGGTGGCGGTGAGCACGGCGCCCGCGCTCGTCGACTTGAGGAACGTGATGTCGGCACCCGCGGCGACCGTGACGTCGTCGTCCTCGTTGCAGGCGATCGCGAACGCGGTGTCGGCGAGCGCGAACACGAGGCCGCCGTGGATGATGTCGAAGCCGTTGAGCATGTCGTCGCGCACAGGCATCCGCACCACCGCATAACCGGCCTCGTCAGTGACGACCTCGATGCCGAGGGCCGCCGATGCCCTGTCGCGCTGCATCATCGTCTGGCTGCTCATGTCGCTCCTCATCGAACGTGCCCGCTCGTCATCGACCGGGTGTTGATATACTAACTGAACGTTCGGTAAGTATAGAAGCGGAGACGACGATGTCCACAGCAACTGCGGACGACCTGACCGGCGACCTGGCCGAGGAGGAGCTGGCCTTCCAGCGCTTGATCGATGAGGACTCCCGGGTCGAGCCCACGGACTGGATGCCGGATGCCTACCGCAAGACGCTCATCCGCCAGATGTCGCAGCACGCCCACTCCGAGATCATCGGCATGCAGCCGGAGGGCAACTGGATCACGCGCGCACCGAGCCTGAAGCGCAAGGCCATCCTGATGGCGAAGGTGCAGGATGAGGCGGGACACGGCCTGTACCTCTACTCCGCCACCGAGACGCTCGGCATCGACCGCGAGACCATGTACGAGCAGCTGCTCACCGGCAAAGCCAAGTACTCCTCGATCTTCAACTACACGACGCCGACCTGGGCCGACATGGGCTCGATCGGATGGCTCGTCGACGGCGCCGCGATCTGCAACCAGGTGCCGCTGTGCCGCTGCTCGTACGCCCCGTACGGCCGCGCCATGGTGCGCATCTGCAAGGAGGAGTCGTTCCACCAGCGGCAGGGATTCGAGATCCTGCTCACGCTCATGCGCGGCACGCCGGCGCAGCAGCGGATGGCGCAGGAGTCCGTGAACCGCTGGTACGCGCCCGCGCTCATGATGTTCGGGCCGACGGATGCTGAGTCTCCCAACTCGCAGCGCAGCATGGCGTGGAAGATCAAGCGGTTCAGCAACGACGACCTGCGGCAGCGGTTCGTGGACATGATCGTGCCGCAGGCGGAGATCCTCGGCGTGACACTGCCCGACCCCGACCTGAAGTGGAACGAGGAGCGCGGGCACTACGACTTCGGCGAGCTGGACTGGGACGAGTTCTACGCCGTGCTGGCCGGCCACGGCCAGGCCAATACCGTGCGCCTGGCCAACCGTCGTGCCGCACACGAGGAGGGCGCCTGGGTGCGGGAGGCCGCCCGGGCGTATGCCGAGCGAGAGGACGCCGACCGGTCGGCCGCCCTGGAGAGGATCGCGTGATGGCCGCACGCGGTTCGGACGCGGACGCCGCCGGCCGTGAGGCCGGCGTGACGGGTCGCGAGACGTGGCCGCTCTGGGAGGTGTTCATCCGCTCCTCCCGCGGGCTGTCGCACGTGCACGCGGGGTCCCTGCATGCACCGGATGCCGTCATGGCGGTTCGCAACGCCCGCGACCTGTACACGAGGCGCGGCGAGGGCGTCTCGGTGTGGGTGGTTCCGTCGAGTGCGATCACGGCATCCGATGTGGATGCCCGTGGTGCGTTCTTCGAGTCCGCGGAGGGCAAGGAGTTCCGGCACGCCACGTACTACACCGCCTCCGAGGGGGTGCCGCACCTGTGAGGCACACGAAACGCGCCGTCTCCACTGCCGTCTCGGCCGAGACGATCGAGCGGGAACTCGCCGACGGACTGCAGCGGCCGGGCGACGAGGTAGCACACTACGCGCTCGGGCTCGGCGACGACGCGCTCATCCTGGCGCAGCGCCTCGGCGAGTGGATCGCGCACGCCCCTGAGCTCGAGGAAGACGTGGCGCTGGCGAACATCGGCCTCGACCTGCTCGGCCACGCGCGCTCGTTCCTCACCTACGCGGGCTCCGCGTGGGACAAGAGCGAGGACGATCTGGCCTACTTCCGCGACGAGCAGGAGTTCCGCAATCACCAGCTGTTCGAGCGCCCGAACGGCGACTTCGCGCACACCATCGCCAGGCAGCTCATCGCCTCGGTGTACTTCGACGCGTTGTACGCGCGGCTGCAGACATCCGCCGACCCGACGCTCGCGGCGATCGCCGCGAAGGCTGCAAAGGAGGTCGAGTACCACCTCGACCACAGTGTGCAGTGGACCAGGCGTCTGGGACTCGGTACGGATGTCTCGCACGAGCGCATGCAGGCGGGCCTGGATGCCATGTGGCCGTTCGTCGACGAGCTGTTTCGCGCGGACCCGGCAGCCGATGCGCTCGACGGCGTGGCAGTGCCGCCGGAGACCCTGCGCGACGCTTTCGACCGCACGGTGCCCGCGGTGATCGCGGAGTCCGGGCTCGAGCTGCCCGAGGTTCCCGCTGCCGGCGGCGGCGGACGGCGCGGTGTGCACACCGAGGCGTTCGGGCACCTGCTGGCGGAGATGCAGGTGCTCGCGAGGCAGCATCCGGGGGCGACATGGTGACTGCGACCACGGAAGAACGCCGCGTGTGGGCGCTCGCCGCCGAGGTGCGCGACCCGGAGGTGCCGGTGCTCACGATCGAGGACCTCGGGGTGCTGCGCTCCGTGCACGTGGCCGGAGAGGGTGCGGATGCGACGGTGCGGGTCGAGATCACGCCCACGTACTCCGGCTGCCCCGCCGTCGACGCGATGCGCGACGACATCGCGACGACGCTCACGGATGCCGGATACCGGAACGTGGACGTACGCACAGTACTGGCTCCCGCATGGACGACGGACTGGATGAGCGAGGCCGGCAAGGAGAAGCTCGAGGCGTTCGGAATCGCGCCGCCGGGGCCGCGTGCGCGCGACGGGCGCGTGGGGCTGGGACTGGGCATCCGCTGCCCGCACTGCGGATCGCTGCACACCCGCGAGCTCTCGCACTTCGGGTCCACCTCGTGCAAGGCGCTGTACGTGTGCCAGAAGTGCGGAGAGCCGTTCGACCACTTCAAGGCGCACTGATGGCAGCCCCACCTGCGGAGGCACCGGCGGAGTCGTCGCCGCTGCCATCGCAGTCGAAGCGACGTGGGGCATTCCACCCGCTGACGGTCTCGGCAGTTCGGCAGCTGACGCCGGATGCCGTCGAGGTGACGTTCGCCGTGCCCGCCGAGCTGGCGCACGCGTACGACTACGAGCCGGGGCAGTACATCGCGATTCGCACGAAGATCGACGGTGACGTGCTGCGCCGCAGCTTCTCGATCTGCCAGGCACCGGCATCCCACCCGATCGGTGAACAGGGCACCACCGGTGAGCTGAAGGTGGGCATCAAGCGGGACCTCGGCGGCGTGTTCTCGACCTGGGCGCTGGAGAACCTCCACCCCGGCATGACGTTGGAGGTGATGAGCCCGGAGGGGCGGTTCACGTCGCGGGTGACGTCGGGTGACGGGGCCGGGCCGGTGCACTGTGCCGCGATCGCGGCGGGAAGCGGCATCACGCCCGTCATCGCGCTGGCGCAGAGCGTTCTCGCGGCGTCGGGGACGACCAGGTTCTCGCTCGTCTACTCCAACCGCACGGCGATGGACACCATGTTCGTCGACGAGCTCGCCGACCTGAAGGACAGGTACCCGTCGCGGCTCGCGCTGTACCACGTGCTGACCCGCGAGCGTCGAAGCTCCGAGTTGCTCAGCGGCCGCCTGGATGCCGGCAAACTGAACCGCATTCTCGACGATCTGGTTCCCGTCGACGATGTGGACGAGTGGTTCCTCTGCGGGCCGTTCGAACTCGTGCAGCTGTGTCGGGACGCGCTCGGCGCACGCGGGGTGCCGGCCGATCGCATCCGCTACGAGCTGTTCACCACGGGGGAGCCGGGCAGCCCATCGCCGCAGCGCGGGCGACCGATCGTGGTCGACCCCGGCGAGAAGACGTGCACGATCTCGTTCCGGCTCGATGGGACGACCTCGACGGTGACGACCGCTGAGCACTCGCAGGAGAGCATCCTGAATGCCGCGCTCCGGGTGAGAGGCGATGTACCGTTCGCGTGCGCCGGCGGAGTGTGCGGCACGTGCCGCGCGGTGCTCCGCGAGGGCACGGTCGACATGGTTGAGAACTACGCGCTCGAGCAGGAGGAACTGGATCGCGGCTACGTTCTGACGTGTCAGTCGATCCCGACGAGCGAGGAGGTCGTGGTCGACTACGACGCCTGAAGGAGAGGAACGCCATGCCGGTACGCGTGGAACGCAGCGGTGACGTCGCCGAGGTCGTGCTCGACTGGCCGCAGAAGCTCAATGCGCTCGATCTCGACGGGCTGAACGAGCTGGATGCCTCCCTCGAGTCCGCGCTCGGCGCGCGTGCGCTCGTGCTGCGCGGGGAGGGCAGGGCGTTCTGCGCAGGTCGCGACGTGTCGCAGGTGGATCCGGCGACGGATGACCCGCGCGGCTACCTCGACCGGCTCACGGCCCTGCAGCACCGGCTGAGCGACTTCCCCGCTCCGACGTTCGGTGTGGCGACGGGTGCCTGTCTCGGCGTCGGCCTCGGCCTGCTCATAGCGTGCGACGTCGTCTACGTCGCCGATTCGGCGAAGATCGGATCGCCGTTCGCCGGCCTCGGCGCCGCGCTGGACTCCGGCGGGCATGCGCTGTTCGTCGAGCGGCTGGGCGCGCACCGCACACTCGACCTCATCTACACCGGCGAGCTGATGAGCGGGGCGGATGCCGTGGCATCCGGCGTTTTCAGCCGCGTCGTGCCCGCCGACGACGTTCTCGAGTTCACCCGGGAGAAGGCCGCTGCCGTCGCGGCAGGCCCCACGGCCGCGTTCCTCGTGGAGAAGCGGCTCGTCGCACGCATCCGCGACGATCGAGTCGGGCTGTGGCAGTCCGTGGCCGAAGAGACGGATGCCCAGGTCGCCCTTTCGACGACCGACGACTACGCGGAGGGTTTTGCCGCGTTCCGCGAGAAGCGCCGCCCCCGATTCACCGGCCGCTGACGGACTGTCCGCCTTCGGCCCCTCACCGCCCGCTGAGCGCGGCGACGAGCGGCGCGAGCCTCTCGGAGAACTCGTCGGAGATCGTGATGAACGAGACGCCGGTCTTCTCGCGCAGCGCCACGAGGGCATCCCCATCCCGCGATGCGTCGCCGGAGAGCAGGCCCACCGCGCCGGCGTCGCGCAGCGCCTCGGGCGTGGCGCCGGCATTGTTTCGCAGCCATTCCGGAACATCGTCGCCGACGCCGGAGATCTGCAGCGCCAGCTCGGGGAGCGGCCGGTCGCTCACCGCTGCAGCGCGCAAGCGTTCGACCGCGGCGTCGACGTCGGACATGAGCGCGGTCGGGTTCAGCGGTAGCGCAACGGTGCCGGCGTGCTCACGGGCGAGACGGAGCATCCGGTTCCCGCTTGCCGCCAGCGTGATCGGTACCTCGTCGCCGAACGCCACCTTCACGGCCTCCAGCGTCGCCTGCACTCGATCGACGCGCTCCCGCGGCGAGCCCCACGCGACGCCCAGCGTCGCGGCGTCGCCGTCTCCTTGCGGTCGGCCAGCACCGATGCCCAACTCGAACCGCACGTTCGAGAGCTCGGCGATGGTGCGGGTCTCCCGCACTGTCTGAGCCGGAGTGCGCAGCGGAGCCGAGAGCACCCAGGTGCCCATGTGCAGCGTCGTGGTCGCCGCCGCGGCGGCCGTGAGGGCGAGGAACGGTGACGGGGTGAACAGCGTGTCGGGAATGAGCAGCGCGGAATACCCGCTCGTCTCCAGTCGTCGCGCCGTCTCGCCCCAGGCGCGGGCGTCGCCGTGAGCGCCGCTGACCACGCCGAATCGGAATGATGTCATAGCGTCAGCCTGTCTCGTAGCGCGGGGCAGCGCATCCTCCAGATGGAGTGCTTCCGGGGCGGGATCGTCAGCCGGAGCGAGTACGCCTCGGCGGGTCGCTGGCGTGTCTCAGTTCCTGCGGGTTCCGAGCCAAGAGCCCGCAGGTTATGCGACACCGTCAGTACTCGTGTCTGCGAACACGCGACCGTCGCCGCCTCGAGCTGGCACCTTCTGAGACACTGCGCGACGGTGAGAAGGCCCTGCGCCCGGCTACAGCTCCGTGAGGGCGAGCAGCGGCTCCTGGATGCAGCGCGCAACGTAGGTGATGAACCCGGATGCCACGTCCCCGTCGCACACCCGGTGGTCGAACACGAGTGAGAGCGTCGTCACGGTGCGCACCGCCAGCTCGCCCTGCACGACCCACGGACGCTCCATCAGACGGCCGAGGCCGAGCATCGCTGCCTCGGGGTGATTGATGATCGGCGACGACCCGTCGACGCCGAGCGACCCGTAGTTGTTCAGCGTGAACGTGCCCCCGGTGAGTGCCGAGGACGGGTAGTCGCCGGTCTTGGCGTGCTCGACGAGGGCGGCGACGGCATCCCGAAGCTGGTTCAGCGTCATCGCCTGCGCGTCGTGCACGACCGGAACCATCAGCCCGCGACCCGTCTGGGCCGCCAGCCCGAGATTCACGGCCGAGTGCTGCACGATCTCCCCAGCAGCCTCGTCGACCGACGAATTCAGCACCGGGAACCGGCGCAAACCCGCGACGACGAACCGTGCGACGAGCGCCGTGACGCTGTACCGTTCCCCGGTGCTCTCGGCGAGCCGCTCCTTGGCTCGCACGAGTTCGGTGGCGTCGACGTCGAGCCAGATCGTCGCATCCGGAATCGTCTGCCTGGAGTGGGTGAGGTGCTCGGCGACGATCTTGCGCACGCCCGTGATCGGGATGCGCTGGTCGGATGCCCGTGCATCGCCGCTACGCGCCTCGCCGACGCCTGTGTGCGAGGTCGCTCCGTGGCGCGCCGCGATCTCCCTCTCGACGTCCTCCCGCATCACGAGCGAGCCGGGACCGCTGCCGCTGAGCTGGGTCGCGTCGAAGCCGTTGTCGTGCGCCAGCTTGCGCACGATCGGTGACACCACGGGGGAGCGGGTCGTCGTTCCGGTGTGCTGCCGGCGACCGCGCCCGAACCGACCGCCGGCCGGACGCGCGAACGTGCGCGTCGACTCGCTGACGCCGTAGCCCACGAGCACGGCGCCGGACGCGCCCGCGGCATCCGGTCGCAACGCCGTGCCCGGCACCAGCTCGGCGGCCTCCGGAGACGGCGACGTCTCCACCGATGGTTCGTCGTGTTCATCCGAGCCGGCGGGCGTGGCCGCGCCGACCGCGATCGTGACGAGCGGGTCGTCCTTCTTCACCGTGTCGCCGACCGCCGCGTGCAGCTCATCGACACGTCCGGCGTAGGGCGACGGCAACTCGGCGATCGACTTCGCCGACTCCACCTCCACGACCGGCTGGTCGACCGCGACGATGTCTCCTGGTTGCACCAGCCAGGACACGATCGTCGCCTCGGTGAGCCCCTCGCCGAGGTCGGGCAGCAGAAAGCGCTCGATGCCCGCCATCACCACTCCCATGTGTCGAGCGCCGCGAGCACGCGCTCCGCCGTCGGCAGGTAGTACTCCTCGAGCTTCGGCGACGGGTACGGGATGTCGAACCCGGTGATGCGCAGAACCGGCGCCGCGAGGTGGAAGAAGTTGCGCTCCGTGACACGTGCGGCGACCTCCGCGCCGTAGCCGCCGAACTGCGCCGCCTCGTGGATCACCGCCGCCCGCGACGTCTTGCGCACGGACGCGCCGACGGTCTCGTCGTCGAATGGCGAGAGGGTGCGCAGGTCGATCACCTCGACCGAGAGATCCTCGAGTTCGGCGAGCTCCGCGGCATCCAGCGCGGTCTTCACCGTCGGGCCGTACGCCATGAGCGTCACGTCCGTTCCGGTGCGGATGACCCTGGCACGGTCGAGCGGGGCGGGCGCATGCTCGCGGTCGACGGCATCCTTCATCCAGTAGCGGCTCTTCGGCTCCAGAAAGACGATCGGGTCGTCACTGGCGATGGCCTGGCGGAGCATCCAGTAGCCATCGGCCGGGTTCGACGGCGTCACCACGGTGAGGCCTGGCGTGTGCGTCCAGTACGCCTCGGACGAGTCGGAGTGGTGCTCGACGCCGCCGATGCCACCCGCGTACGGAATGCGGATGACCACGGGCAGCTGAACGCGTCCCTTCGTGCGATTGCGCATCTTGGCCAGGTGCGAGGTGATCTGCTCGAACGCCGGATAGCTGAACGCGTCGAACTGCAGCTCGACGACCGGCCGCATGCCGTTCATGGCCATGCCGATCGCGGTGCCCACGATGCCGGCCTCCGCCAGAGGGGAGTCCCACACGCGCGTCTCGCCGAACCGCGCGGCGAGGCCGTCGGTGACCCGGAAGACGCCTCCGAGCGGTCCGACGTCCTCGCCGAAGACGACGACGCTCGGGTCGTCGGCCAGCGCGTCGGAGAGTGCCGCGTTCAGTGCGCCACCGAGGGTGATGGATGCCGGCGCCTGCCGCGTCGCAGTCGCCGGGGGTTCCGTGTGGTGTGCGATCGTCATGACCTGCTCCTCGTGTCGTCGGCGGACGCCAGGGGCGATCCGGATGCCGCCAGCTCGGCCGCCAGGTACGCCCGCTGCTCCGCCAGTGATGCACGCGGCGACGCGTACACGTGGTCGAACAGCTCCAGCGGATCCAGATGCGGCGACTCGTTCATCGCCTCCCGCGTCGATGCCGCGAGCTGCTCGGCGGCATCCGCGATCTCGGCGCGCAGCGTCTCGGTCAGCACGCCCTCGTCGGCCAGGAACGACTCCAGACGGCTGATCGGATCGAGCACCCGCCACCGCTCGACCTCGTCGTCGGTGCGGTAGCGGGTGGGGTCGTCGGAGTTGGTGTGCGCCTCCATGCGGTAGGTGAGGCCCTCGATCATCGTCGGGCCGCCGCCGCTGCGGGCACGCTCGAGAGCATCCGTCACCACGGCGTAGACGGCCGCCACGTCGTTGCCGTCGACGAAGCAGCCGGGCATGCCGTAGCCGATCGCCTTGTCGGCCAGGGTGCGGGCGTGAGACTGCTTGGCGAACGGCACGCTGATCGCATAGCCGTTGTTCTGGATGACGAACACCGTCGGCGTCTGCCATACGGCCGCGAAATTGAACGCCTCGTGCGCGTCGCCCTCGCTGGTGGCGCCGTCGCCGAGGAAGGTAAGGGTGGCGGTCGGCTCGCTTCTGAGCTTCGCGGCGTGAGCGAAGCCGACGGCGTGCAGCGCCTGCGTCGCCAGGGGAGTGACCTGCGGAGCCACGTGGTGCTCAGCGGGATCGAACGCCGAGTGCCAGTCGCCGCGGAAGAACGACAGCACCTGAATCGGCTTCACGCCCCTGGTGAGAAGCGCGATCGAGTCGCGGTAGGTCGGGAACAGCCAGTCCGCCTCGGCCAGCGCGGCGGTTGCGCCGATCTCGCACGCCTCCTGGCCGAGTGCGCTGGGGTAGGTCGCGAGCCTGCCCTGCCTGGTGAGGGCGCTCACTTGCACATCGAAACGCCGTGCCAGCACCATGCGGCGATAGAGATCGAGCAGGATGCCCGCATCAGGCAGCTCGAACCCCGCGGCTCGGTCGTTCCCGGCTCGTCTCCCGTGCTCGTCGATCAGCCGGATCGACTCCGCGGTCGGCACGACAGGATGCGGCGCAGCCTGCCCCGGAGGACGTGCACCACCCATGACTTCCTCGTCACTCACCCTTCCATCGTGGGCTGCCGCAGGAGCGTCCGGGTGGGCATCCGCTCACGTCGATTCAGACGGCAGAAGTGGCGCGCCTGTCGCGACAATCAGGCACGGAACCGGTCGTGGAACGTGCCATTCGTCCACCGCAGCAGCCGTAGATCCACTGCAGGCCTGCGCCGGTCGAACGCCTCGAGACCGACGGCGGCGGACCGGGATCACGACGAATCGGCTGCCGCCGCACCGATCGTTATCCTTTCCTGCCGTCGAAATCTCTTTATCCGCTTTCATCAGCCATTCCGCTGGGCCCGAATATAACGATTTGGCGCAGAAGGCGGCGCGAGACGCCCGACTCGACTGTGACCCGGTGCTCGAGCATCGCTAGGGTTCTTGCTCGTTGCCCGGAGCGCATGACCGCGGCGACGAGGGACTGACGATACGTAACCGGTGTGAAGGGCGATGCATGTTGTGGAACTTTCTGGTCGATAGATGGGGCCAGATCTGGTTCGCATCGTGGCAGCACTTCTCACTCGTGGTGCAGTCGCTCGCGCTCGCCGTCCTGATCGCGATGCTCATCGCGTTCCTGGTGTACCGCGTTCCGCAGCTGAGCTCGATCGCGAACGGCGTCTCGGCCGTGGGACTCACCATCCCGTCGTTCGCGCTGATCGGCCTGCTGATCACGCCGCTCGGATTCGGCGTCGCCCCCTCGGTGTTCGTGGTCACGTTCTTCGCTGTGCTCCCGATCCTCCGCAACGCGATCGTCGGTCTCGGCACCGTCGACCGCTCGGTGGTCGAATCGGCGCGCGGCATCGGGATGAGCCGGCTGCGGGTCTTGTTCACGATCGAGTTCCCGATCGCCTGGCCGATCATCCTGACCGGGGTGCGCATTTCGGCCCAGATGGTGATGGGAATCGCCGCGGTCGCCGCGTACGCGCTGGGACCGGGCCTCGGCGGATTCATCTTCTCCGGGCTCTCCCGGCTGGGTGGTGCGAACTCGCTCGAGTCCGTCGTCGTCGGCGTGTTCGGTGTGATCGTCCTCGCCCTCATCCTCGATCTCCTTCTCCTCGGCCTCGGCCGCCTGACCATTTCGCGAGGTATTCGTGTCAGCCACTAACAACGCACTCGCCGACGCACCCGAGTCGGCGACCGTGTCCACCAGCGCGACCTCGACGAGCATCCTTCTCGACGAGGTCACCAAGCGGTATCCGGGACAGGCCAAGGCGGCCGTCGACGGCATCACGCTCGAGATCCCCGCGGGGAAGATCGTCATGCTCGTCGGCCCGTCCGGCTGCGGCAAGACGACGACGCTTAAGATGATCAACCGGCTCATCGAGCCGACCGAGGGTCGCATCAAGCTCGGCGACGAAGACGTCACGACGATCGACGGCGATGAGCTGCGTCGTCGCATGGGCTACGTCATCCAGGCGGGAGGACTCTTTCCGCACATGACCGTGGCATCCAACATCGGTCTCGTGCCCAAGATGCTCGGCTGGCCGAAGGCGAAGATCGCCGCCCGTGTCGACGAGCTGCTCGAGTTGGTCTCGCTCGATCCCGCCGCCTACCGCGACCGGTATCCGCGGGAGCTCTCCGGCGGTCAGCAGCAGCGCGTCGGCGTGGCGAGGGCGCTCGCGGCCGACCCGCCCGTTCTGCTCATGGACGAGCCGTTCGGCGCCGTCGACCCGATCACCAGGCAGCGGCTGCAGGACGAGCTGCTGAAGATCCAAGACGAGGTGCAGAAGACCATGGTGATCGTCACGCACGACTTCGACGAGGCGGTGAAGCTCGGCGACTGGATCGTGGTCTTCTCCGAAGGCGCGCACATCGTGCAGTACGACAGTCCCGAGCGCATCCTCGCGGAGCCGGCGAACGAGTTCGTGGAGAACTTCATCGGGTCGGGTGCCGGGCTGAAGCAGCTCACGCTGAACCGCGTGAAGGATGTCGCGCTCGCCGACGCCATCATCGGGCACCCCGGCGAGGCGGCGGTCGACGTGCTCGAACGCATCGTCGCGGCCGGTCACGACCACGCGGTCATCCTGGACGACAGGCAGCGGCCGCTGAGCTGGCCGTCGCGCCGGCAGCTCGGCCGGCTCACGACGATCTCGGCGTCTGCCGATCCGGAGCTTCCCGTGGTGGGCCAGGGTTCCACGCTCAACGACGCCCTCGACACCATGCTCGTCTCCAATGCAGGAGCCGCGCTGGTGACCGGCCGCCGCGATTCGTTCGCGGGCATGATCACCGTCGAGGTCATCATGGATGCCATCGCCACCGCGCGAGCGAATGCCCGCGGCACGGCGGTCGCACCGGTGGGCACCAACACCGATTCGCTCCAGATCGTGACGGACGGCGCCGCGTGACGGACACGCTGGGTGCCGAGACGACTCGTGGCGAGACGACGCTTGCCGAGCCCGTCCGCGGGGACGCGCCGGGCGGCGCGCGAAGCTGGCGCGGGCTGCTGATCCAACCGATCGTCGTGGCGCTGATCCTTGCGGGCTTCGTGGTGTGGCTCGCAACCGCGCACCTGTCCCCGACGGAGCGGAGCACGCTCAATCCGCACGATCTCCTCGCCTACACGGGCCAGCATCTCGCGCTCACATTCGTGTCTGCCGCGATCGTGCTGGTGATCACCGTTCCCCTCGGCATCCTGCTCACGCGTCGGCCGTTCATCCGCGCTAGCGGCGTGATTCTCGCCCTGGCGAATGTCGGGCAGGCGGCGCCGGCGGTCGGCCTGATCGTGCTGCTGGCGTTCTGGCTCGGATTCGGATTCTGGGCGGCCGTCGTGGCGCTGGTCGTGTACGCGGCGCTGCCGGTGCTGCGCAACACGATGATCGGGATCCAGAGCGTGGATGAGCGCCTCGTTGAGGCCGGCCGGGGCATGGGGATGAGCGCACTGGCCGTGCTGATCCGCGTCGAGCTGCCGCTCGCCGTGCCCGTCATGCTCGTGGGCATCCGCACCGCACTGGTGCTCCTGGTCGGCTCCGCCGCATTGGCGACGTTCGTCGGCGCCGGGGGACTGGGCCTTCTGATCACGACCGGCGTCAACCTGTTCCTGCCCCGCGTGCTGATCTCGGGGGCGCTGCTCACGGCGCTGCTGGCGCTTCTCGTCGACTGGGCGGGTCGCGTGGTCGAGCACTACGCCCGCCCGAAAGGACTGCAAGCGTGAAGAAGCCTCGTACGCGATCGATCCGGCGCGCTCTGATGCTGGCGGCCTCCGTCGCCGCAGCGACGACCCTGACCGGGTGCGGGCTGCAGCCGGCGACCGCCTTCGTTCCCGCCGTGGCCGAGGGATCCATCCATCCCATCGACGACCTGCCGGCCGGTGCCTCCATCACGGTGACCGCGAAGAACTTCACCGAGCAGCTCATCCTCGGCAAGATGGCGGTGCTGGCCGCCAAGGCCGCTGGGTTCGACGTCACCGACATGACGGACGTGCCAGGCAGCGTCGCCGTGCGTCAGCTCATGCTCAGCGGCAAGGGACAGCTGACCTGGGAGTACACGGGCACCGCATGGCTGACATACCTGGACCACAAGCAGGGCATCCCTGATCCGCAGAAGCAGTTCGAGGCGGTGCGCGACGAGGACCGCAAGAACGGGCTCACCTGGCTTCCGCCGGCCAAGCTGAACAACACGTACGCGCTGGCCGTGCGATCCGAGGCGGTCAAGAAGCTCGGCGGTATCACCTCGCTGTCCCAGCTGAAGGATCTCCCGGTTGACGAGCGCACCTTCTGCGTCGAGTCCGAGTTCAACTCGCGCTCCGACGGATTCAAGCCGATGCTGGCGCACTACGGCCTCACCCTCGGCTCACCCGACGGCGTCCCGACCAAGAACGTGAAGATCCTCGACACCGGCACCGTGTACACGGCCACGGATCGCGGCAGCTGCAACTTCGGCGAGGTCTTCACCACCGACGGCCGCATCAAAGCGCTCGGCCTCACGGTGCTCGACGACGACAAGCACTTCTT
The DNA here is from genome assembly GCF_054780115.1 of Humibacter ginsengiterrae. Lineage (NCBI taxonomy): Bacteria > Bacillati > Actinomycetota > Actinomycetes > Micrococcales > Microbacteriaceae > Humibacter > Humibacter ginsengiterrae. Next base: position 4,358 of record NZ_BAAGWY010000015.1, on the reverse strand, counting down.
CCCTGCGTACAACGTGTCCATGGTGGTCAACACCAAGACGCTGCAGCAGTACCCGCAGCTCGCCGACATCTTCGCCCAGATCACGGACAAGCTCTCGAACGCCGAGCAGCAGAAGCTGAACTACCTGGTCGACGTCAAGGGAGAGGAGCCCGCGACCGTCGCCTTCGACTGGATGAAAGAACAGGGCTTCATCTCGTCACCCCAGTAGCGGTCGGTGAGTCTCGTTCAAGTCGCACTTTTTGTCGCTATGAGCGTCGGATTCCGACGAAAACTGCGACCTGAACGAAGGAGACGGCGCTCAGACGTCCCAGGAGTCGCGGGCGATGCCGGGCGCCGTGCCGTCCCACGACTCGAGCACGATATAGGAGCGGGTGGATGCCACGCCGTCCACCTCGTGAAGCTGCCGCATGATGACGTCGCTGAGGCTCTCGTGATCGGGTGCGCTCACCGTCACCACGAAGTCGATGTCGCCGCTGACCGCGAGCACGGACTCGACGAACGGGAGCGCCGTGAGTGCGGAGGCGACATCCTGCCAGCCCGGCTGCCGTTCCACCTTGACGATCACGAGAGCCGTGACGTGCAGCCCGATCGCCTTGCGGTCAACGCGGGCGCCGAACCCCTCGATGACACCGTCGGCGATGAGCCGTTGCAGCCGGTTCGCGACGGCGCTGCGCGACACGTGAACGCGCTCCGCCAAAGCCCGCACGGAAAGACGGGAATCGGCGCTGAGCTGCGCGATGATCGCCCGGTCGACTTTGTCCACGTTCATCGCCACAGAAGCCCCTCGCCCTCAGTACCGTCGACGGCGCGCTTCGGCTCCCGGTCCGTAGATGATCGCTCCGACCAGAGGGATCAGCAGGAAGAACAGCCAGCTCCACGTCCAGCCGTTGAACGCGTACCCGCCGATGAAGAACAGCCCGAGGGCCACGAACGGAACGAACGACATGATCGTCGCTCCCCACGCCCCGCCGAGCGCCCGGGAGTGCCTGCCCCAGTCGTCGTGGGGCACGGATTCCGACGGCGTCGCCGGCCGCGGCAGATCGGTGAAAAGCGGTGCCAGGTCGCTCCAGGTCACGGCCGACCTCGCCGCAGCTGAGCGCTGCTCGAACTCGTCGGCAGTGAGCCGGCCCTCGTCGCGGGCGCGTGAGAGCGCGGAGACGGCATCCTGCCGATCGCGGTCGGCGATGCGTTCGTTCGGCCGCAGGGGATTCGCGTAGTCGACCATGAGCACAGCCTGCCCGGTTCCGGGCGTGGATGCCAGTGTCCGCGCGGGAGAGCGGCTGCCGCAGGCACCGGCATCCGCTCGCTCACGACGGCTGCGGCTCGGGCGACCGGGCGATGAGCGGAAGAGGAGCCTCCAGGCCGGTGATCGCCGCATGCAGCTCGGGGAACGCGCGTGGCGCGTCGGTGAGTGGCGGTGGAGGCGCGCCAACGAGCATCCTGCGGCACGCTCCGGCCCGGCGAGCGAGGGCGCCGAGTTCGCGGGTCTCCTCGGGTGACAACGGATGCCCGTGCTCCACTCGCGCGGCGATCGCGTCGGCCGGCTCCCAGCACGCTTCGAATGCGGGAATGATGTCGGCGCGATGCGCCCTCTCCCTGTTGCGAAGGCGGGCCGTGCGCTCCAGGCGCAGGGTGGGACCGAGTTGCCGGATGCCCGTGAGCGCGGTGTCGAGGGCCGCGCGGTGGCCGGGGACCTCCTCCGGTTGCCTGATGCACGCCACCAGCAGGTCGGTGAGCGCGGCAAGCGCGGCGGAGACGCGTCCGCGCAGCACTGTCGCGGTGTGCACCGGAAGCACACACCACGCGACGGCGATCGCGAAGGCGCCGGCGACCACGATGGCAGTGAGCCGCACGAGCATCGCGGATCCGGGAGAGGTGCCCTCCAGTTCGTGCAGGATCGAGATCATCGCGGTCATCGCCGCCGCCCACCAGCCGTAGCCGGTAGGGCGCAGCCACAGGCCGAGCGCGAGGATGACGCCGATGGCGAGCACCGACATCCCCGCGGTCAGCCCGGTCTCGGCGCCGCGCGAGGCGAACGTCGACAACCCGGTCGCGAGCACCGTGCCTCCGAGGGCGCCGAGCGTGCGATGGATGCCCTTGAACAGCACGTCGCCGCGCCCACGGTTTCCGCTGGCGACGACGTAGCCGGTGAGCACAGCCCAGAACCAGTGCTCGCCGAACACGAGGTGACCGATGAGGAAGGCGCCCGCGAGTGTCATCGCCATCTGCACGGCCATGCGCGTGCTGCCGCGTGGGCGCATCGTCGAGCGGGCCGCCGCAGAGGGAGTCCGACTGCCGGCGACCGGACCGGTCGCTGGGCGCGGCAGGAATCCGGATGCCCGTGCCGCCCACTGCAGGGCGAGGGCGACCACGGCCACGACGAACGCCGTCGCGGCGGCCCACGGTGCGAACCCTTCCCCCGGCTGGATCGGTGCCGGCACGATCAGCACGGTGACGAAGGGGAGCGCGATGAGCGTCCCGATGCGTGTCGCGACCGGGCCGTAGCGGCGAATCCAAATCGCACCGGAGAGCACGATCACGAAGAGCGAATCGCCGACGACGGGCGCCTCGAACATCAGCGATCCGACTCCGCCCGCCGCGACCCCGACAAGCGGCAGCACCACGATGGAGACCCAGCGCTGCCGGGCGCTCGCTCCGGCCCGTTCCGGCGTGAAGCTGATCGAGAGCATCACCGCGAGCACCACGATCGAGATCCCGAGGCCGAACCGCACGGCCGGCACGCAGGCGATCGCGGCGCTGATCAGCACGGTGGCGTACGTGACGGCCGTCGACCGAAGGCGCAGCAGGCCGGGATCGACGAGGCTGCGCGCCAACGCTCGTAAACTGTTTCGCATGTTCGTACCGATCGATGGGCCTATCCGCTGGTTGGTTTCGGCTCCAGGTTTCTCATCGGCTGGGCTAGTTCTGGCCGATATGCATTCCGGACAACCAGCATCGACGAAGACTAGATAGTACGATAGTGCTTAATGAATTCGAACTGGAAGCGAGGGGACGTGCTCGTCGAGCGGCAGGCATCCGTATCGGTGCAGGCTGTGCGCCGTGGCGTTATGCGATTGGCGCGGCGACTGCGCACCGAGCGTGTGCTGGGGTCGCTCAGCAGCAACAAGCTCAGCGTGCTCGGAACACTGAGCCGCCTCGGCCCGCTGCCCGCCGGTGCGGTGGCAGTCGTTGAGCGCCAAAGGCCGCAATCGCTGTCGAGGATCTTCGCGGAGCTCGCACTCGAGGGGCTCATCACCCGCGAGCGCAGCGAGACGGATCGCCGGGAGCACATCCTCTCCATCACGGATGCCGGGCGAGCGGCGCTCGCCGCCGACCTCGCTCAGCGAGATGCCTGGCTCGCCGAGGCCATGAAGAAGCTGTCGCCCACGGAGCGTGGTGTTCTCGAACTCGCGGCCGGCATCATGGAACGGATGGCGATGGGTGAGGCGGCACTGGAGCCCGTCGACGAACAGCTGCGGCGTTCGGACCCGGCCGTCGCCTGACCGTCGCTCACCCCTGAACACCCCTGTTCCGCCGACCGTTCCCGGGGTTATGGTCGCGGTATGTGCCGCAACATCCACACCCTCCACAACTTCGAACCGGCCGCCACGTCGGACGAGGTGAATGCTGCCGCGCTGCAGTACGTGCGCAAGATCGCCGGTACGACGAAGCCGTCGAAGGCCAATCAGGATGCCTTCGATCACGCCGTGCACGAGATCGCGCACATCACGCAGCACCTCCTCGACGACCTCGTGGCCACGACGCCGCCGAAGAACCGCGAGGAGGAGGCGGCGAAGGCGAGGGCACGCGCCATCCGCTCCGGCCGCTACGCTGCGGCATCCGCCTGAGCCGGCCGGTGGCACGAGAGCGGCCCGGCCGCGCCGGTGTCCGCCTTGGGGCCGCGGAAACAGGCAGATCTCCCCGGAACAGGCAGATTCTGCCTGTTCTCCGGTGGTAAGCGCCTTCCTGCCTGTTTTCGGGAGGGCAACGCGGGTTCGGGAAGCGGGTTCGCGACTTCGCCGCTCAACCGACTCCATCGGTTCGGCCACGCGAGCAAGCTCGCCCGGCGCTCACCTCAGTCGTCGGTGTTCGCGGCTGCGCCGCTCGAGTTGCTCAATCGCCTCGGCGACGCGAGCGAGCTCGCATCGCGCTCGGCTCACTCGCAACTGTTCGCGACTTCGCCGCTCAACCGACTCCATCGGTTCGGCAAAGCGAGCGAGCTCGCTTTGCGCTCGGCTCAGACCCTATGAGTGTGGGGTTGTGGGTTTGGTCTTGTAGGCCCAGGGCCTCACGGTGCAGATTCGTGGATCATCTCGAGAGTGGCTCGGGATGCCGACATGCAGCGGAGGCCCTGGTGT
>NZ_BAAGWY010000014.1:0-103701 GCF_054780115.1 Humibacter ginsengiterrae | reverse complement strand
TCGGCAGCAGAAACAGCTGATCCAGATCCCCGGAACGCACATTCACACCCACACCTAATTATCCCCTGACCAGGGAATAAACCGGCTCGACTCACCGAAACGAGACCCAGATTCATGCGACAGCCTGAGCAGCACGCCGTCTGCGATGTCGGTTCTGCCGTGGTCGGCGTCCCATTCTTCGATGTGGTGGGCTTCGGTCTGCCAGGGCGGTCGGTCGCAGCCGGGCCAGAGGCATCCGCCGTCGCGGGCGCGGAGCACGATGCGTTGCGCGGGGCTGAAACCGCGTCTGCTGCGGCCTAGGTTCAGGGCACGGCCGGTGCGGTCCACGGTGATCGGGACGACCCCGTCGGTGCAGGCTGTCGTTGCCACGAAAGTACTGGGGACGGCGAATGCGGATCCTTCTAGCTGTCCGGCGTGCCCGGTAAGGCTGCTGCCGTCTCCCTCAGTGGTGGCGCGTGGCTCGCCGTCGGCCTCATGGGTGTCGACGACGGTGATGACGCGGACTGCCGGCCGATCGGTGCGGAAGGTCGTGCTGTGATCGCACGCAGCCCCGGCGTGGAGCACGTCGAGGAGGGTGTCGAACGCGAGTTGTTCATTGCTGCGCGGGTCGTCCATCATCGTCTGCGCCCACTCGAGGTCGTCTTTGGCCACGAATCGGGGGCCGCCGCGGCGGGGACTGAGCGCGAGGTCGAACAGCTGGGTGAGGAAGATCCCCGATTCGTCGTCGCAGACCGCGTGCAGGTTCAGCGCTCCGTCCCGGTCGTGCCAGGTCTTCACGGAGCGGCGTTCGTACCGTTTCGTGAAGCGTTCTTCGATCCCGTCCGGGTCGACCAGGTCCCGCACCTGCCGGGCTCGACGGAGGAGGTCCTCGTGCAGCGTGGCGCACTCCCGCTGCTGGGTTGCATAGGCGACGAGTTCGGCCGCGGCGTCCCGCAGCGCCTCGCCCGTGCAGGTGGCGGAGACGCTCTCCAGGGTGCGGAGGATGACGTGCCCGTTCTCGGTGGAGAGCGCACCGGTCATGATCGCCGCTGTGACCGGATGCTGCCACGGCAGCGCGCGCTCGGACTCCGGCAACCCGCGGATCGGGTCCTCATCGTCGAGACCATTGTTGTTCCGGCCGCCGTCGCTCGGGCCCGGCTCGGCCGTGGCAGCATCGCCGCTGCCGCTGCCGCTGCCGCTGCCGCTGCCGCTGCCGCTGCCGCTGCCGCTGCCGCTGCCGCTGCCGCTGCCGCTGCCGCTGCCTACACCCGTGCTCGTGGCCAGGCGCTGCGCCGCGTCGGTCTCGCCGATCAACTCCCCGACCTTGACCTGCCGGGCCGCTTCACCTTTGGATTCCCCGGTCAGGGACTGCACCAGCTGCACCGCGGTGCGGTGTCCCCGGCGTTGCGCCAGCCCGCCGTGCCCGAGGGCGCGTTGCGAACGTTTCGCGGCCTCACCGGCGGCGACGGTGATCACCCGGTCGAACTCCGCCCGCCCGACCGCTGCTTGCTCGAGCAACGCTTCCAAGTCCGAGTCCGGCAGGAGATGCACCGCCTCCACCAGAGAAGATGCGGAGTCGTCGGGCGTGGTTCGCGAAGCGGGGTGGAGGCTCGACACCGAGCGGCCGACACCCGCGTCTGTGGCCGACGCCGGAACCGATCTTTCGCTCGCAACCGGCTCCCGCTGCTCCAGGATGGCGCACACCATCGCGGTCATCTCGGGGAGCCGCGTGAGGTGGAATGCCATGCTGTCATCCTACCCGAATAATAGAACAAAGTACCGAGGTGGGGATAACCCATCAACCACGCACCTGTGGACGGAAAGTCGCAAATTCAGGACGTAGAGCATAGAAAATAGAACATACCTACGATAGTATGGCGATACTGCCCGGTGGACCCGTCACGACCGTTGTAACCATTGCAGTCAGCCCCGCCGCAGTCGTGCGCACCCGTTAGTGTCGGGACCATGACCGACGCTGCCGACAACCGCTCCGCCACGCCCACCGGGGCCGCCACAGACGACCGCTCCGCCACGCTCGCCCGGGCCGCCACCAATGACCGCTCCGCCACGCCCATCCGGGCCGCCACCAATGACCGCGCCCTCGCGCTGAAGGCCCTCTACGAGGCGCCCGAGATCCTGCGCGTGGTCAACGTGTGGGATGCGGTGAGCGCCCGTGTCGTCGCATCCCTTCCCCAGACGAAGGCGATCGCCACGGCCGGCCACTCCATCGCCGCGAGCTTCGGCTACGAAGACGGTGGGATGCCCGTGGATCTCGCGCTCGCCGGCGCCCGTACCATCGCCGAGGCGGTGGACTTGCCGGTGACGGCCGACTTGGACGACGGATACGACGACCCGGGTGAGACGATCCGCCGGGCGATCGGGTTCGGTGTGGTCGGTGCCAACGTCGAAGACCGGCTGCGGCCGTTCGACGAGTCCGTCGCCAGGGTGCGCGCGATCACGAAGGCGGCAGAGACGGAGGGCGTGGCCTTTCAGCTGAATGCGAGAACGGATGCTCTCTTCCTCGGTAAGGACCGCTCCCCGGAGGAGCGCATCGAGGACGCCATCTCACGTGGTCGTGCGTTCCTCGACGAGGGTGCCGCGCTCGTCTTCGTGCCCGGCGCGCTGACCCGTGACGTGGTGGAGCGGCTCGTCGACGGCATCGGCTGGGGCAAGATCTCCGTGATCGGACTGCCCGGCGCGCTGCCGGCATCCGAGTACGAGAAGCTGGGAGTGGCGCGCATTTCGTACGGACCGCTGCCGCAACGCGCGGCATTGCTGGCGCTGCGCGAGCTCGCCGCCGACCTGTACGGCGAGGGTGTCGTGCCGGAGGGCCTGCCGCCGCTCAACTGACGTCGGCGCGCACTGAGCCATCCGATTCAAGCCGCGCCGAGTCATCCGATCAAAGGGGGATCATGCGATCAACACGCGTCACGGCCAACCTTCCGGTCGACGACATCGAGGTGGCCAAGGGGTTCTACGCCGATTATCTCGGGCTGAGCAACGAGGAGTTCAATCTCGGCTGGGTGGCACGACTCACTGACCCGGAGACCGGTGCACACGTTCAATTGGTGACGAGAGATGCAGGTGCACCCGAAGACTCCGTCATCTCGGTGCACACCCCCGACGTCGAGGCCGCGTACGAGGAGGCGCAGCGCCTCGGGTACGAGATCGTGCTGTCGCTGCGCACCGAGCCGTGGGGTGTGCGCCGGTTCTTCGTTCGCGCGCCAGACGGAAACCTGATCAACATCGTCCAGCACGCGCACTGAGCGCCGCCGCCGCGAGGCCCGGTGCGTCCTAAGCTCGTCCCATGGCCAGGCTCGTGCTCACCGTCGTCGGCGACGATCGCGCCGGACTCGTGCAATCGCTCGCCGACGCAGTCAGCGAGCACGGTGGCAACTGGGAGACCAGCGAACTCGCCGAGCTGTCCGGAGCGTTCGCCGGCATCGTGCTGGTCTCCGTACCGGATGCCCGCCTCGGTGAACTGCGCGACGCGCTGCAGGGTCTCGACGGCCTCCTTCGCGTCACCGTTCACACCGGTACGGATGCCGCCCCGCACGCCGACCGTCAGCTGACCTTCTCGGTACTCGGAAACGACCGGCCCGGAATCGTGCGCGACGTCACGGGCATCCTCAGTCGCCACGGATTGACGATCGACCACTTCTCCAGCGAGACGCGCGAGGCGCCGATGGCAGGTGGCGTGCTCTTCGAGGCGGATGTCGTCGCCCGCGTTCCGGAGGGAGCGCACGTCGCCGCTGCGGTTGCGGACCTCGAGCGGCTGGCCGGCGAGATCCAGGTGGACCTCAGCGTCGCGGAGTGACGCGCTCGTCAGCTGTAGTCGTAGCTGCGCTGCTCAACAGCTTCCATCGGCTCGGCAGAGCGATCGAGCTCGCTCTGCTCTCGCCTCAGTCAGCTGTACTCGTAGCTGCGCTGCTCAACAGCTTCCATCGGCTCGGCAGAGCGAGCGAGCTCGCTCTGCTCTCGCCTCAGTCAGCTGTAGTCGGCAGTCACGGTGCGTTCGACGCCATCGAGCCGAACACGCCCGCCGTACGGCACGATCCACTGCGGCCTGGTGTGCCCGAACGGCACGCCGACGCAGACGACGGCGTCCGAGTTGTAGCGCGTCACCTGCTCGATTACGGCGTCCCGTTGCGCGGCACGCAACCGCGCCCGCTCCGCCGCCGGCGGCACAGGCGAGTTCAGCTCGCTGACCGGCGGCCGTGCGACGAGCACGCCGGCCACGACGGAAAGGATGCCCCGCTCGCCGAGCCCGCGCACCCAGCGCATCACCTGGTCGGCATCCGGAAGCTCCTCGCTCGTCTCCAGCAACAGAACCGTGCCCTCGAGATCACCGGTCGCAGGCATCCGGTCGGCGAGAGCGAGCTGGTCGATCACCTCGATGCATCCGCCCCAGGTGCGGCCCTCTGCGACCGTCGCCGGACCGGACCACGTCCATGGTTCAGTCGGCTCCCGTAGGCCGAACTCCGTCAGCGCGCGGGGATCCGTCCACGGCATGCCGAAGTCCTCTGCCTCGCCGGGCTCGGTGAGCTCGATCGAGCCGCCGTCGAGAAGAGCGGCCTTGAGCGACCGCTGGTGGATGTCGTCAACGCCCGGGCCGGCGCCGAGGTGCACCTGGGTCGATCCGCCGTAGAAGCTCGGTACGCCGAGGCGCCAGAGGTGGTTGTGCAGGTTCGTGTTGTCGCTATACCCGAGGAACGGCTTCGGGTTCGACGCGATCACCTCGTCGTCGAGGTGAGGGATGACCGTGACCTGGTCGTCGCCACCGATCGTCGCCAGCACGGCACTGATGCTCGGGTCCGCGAAGGCGGCGTTGACATCCGTCGCGCGCGCCTCGGCACTCGCCCCGAGCTGCCGGGTCGTCGGGTACTCGACGGGAATGAGCCCTGTCACCTCGGTGAGCCGGCGCATCGCCTGCTCATGCACGGCGGCCGAGACCGCCGGCGCTGCGAACGCGGGTGAGAGAACGGCGACGCGGTCGCCGGGGGCGGCCTTGGGCACGGGGACGAACCGAGCTGGTGTCATCCGGTCATTGAAGCAGACGGGCGTCGTGTTCAGCCCGCGAAGACACCGTCTGGTCGAGGAACGCGTCCGCGATGGCATGGAACCGGTCGCGGGCATCCCGGCGCACGAAGTGGCCGGCGCCTTCGATCACCGTGACGCCGGCATCGAGCGATCGGGCGATGGCGCGGTGGTTTTCGGTGATGCCGATCGCGACCGTGCCCGTCACGATGTGCACTGGCACCGAGGCGTCCCTGAGCGCTCCGAGGAGTGTCGTCCAGGGGGCGGTCGGGATGACGTCGCCGTTGCGCACCAGCTCGACGTCGGTGCGCAGCTTCGCCAGCGACCATTCGGTCAGTTCGTCGTCCGGCCACCCGGGAAACAGGGCCTTGATCTCGCTGCGCCGTTCCTCCTCGGTCATCGCCTGCTGGTGCTGCAGCGTCTCGGCTGCGTCCGTCGCGACGCGCGGATCCTGGTGGGGTGTCACGGGCAAGCGCCAGAACGGATCCTCGAGAAGAACACCGCTCAGACCAGCCGGCATGCTCGCCGCGACTGCCGCCGCGGCCGATCCTCCGGCGGAATGCCCGAACACGACGAGCGGGTCGCCGTCGAGCCGAGGCGCCAGTTCGGCTAAGAGCTCAGCGACGATGACATCGCCTGGATGTCTCTGCAGGAGTTCTCGGGTCCAGCGCGGCGACTCCCCGTGACCGCGCGGATCGATCGCCAATACGCGGAATCCAAGGGAGGCCCAATGCCGCGCCGTCACTCGTAGGGTTCCCGCGGATTCGGCCAGTCCGGGAACCGCAACGATCGTGCCGCGCCGGCCGGCGTCCGCAGGGAGGGTCTCCTCGACGTGCAGCGATATCACGGAAGGACCTCGGGAAAGGCAAGTGGCAGTTCGTTGACGATGCGCTCCAGCTCCGTCGCGACATGGTCGCCTAGCCGCCGGATCTCGGTGCCCATCGATCCGGAGATGTGTGGGGTGAGGAAGACGTTGGGCATGGTGTAGAGCTCGTGGTCGGGCGGCAGCACCTCGGGTGTCGTGACGTCGAGGATCGCCTCGATGCGCCCTGTCCGCAGTTCGGCGACGAGGGCATCCTGATCGACGATGCCGCCCCGCGAGGTGTTGATCAAAGTTGAACCATCGGGCAGCGAACCGAGCAGGGCCGCGTCGATCATCCCCTCCGTCGACGGATTCAGCGGAGGATGCAGCGTGACGATGTCGCTGGTGAGCATCAACTCGTCGAGATCCACCCGCCGTACGCCGAGGCGGCGTGCCTCCGTGTCGGTGAGGAACGGGTCGTAGACCTGCACGTGCAGGTCGAGCGAGCGGAGTCTCTCGATCACGATCCGCCCGATGCGCGACGCGCCGACGATCCCGACGGTCTTCTCGCGATTGCCCGCCGTCGGGAACTCGCGCTCGCGATCGATCCTGGTTCGGCGAGTGCGGTAGAGGCGGCGGGCCTCGAAGGTCTGCTTGTTCGCCAGCACGATCATCGCGACGGTGAACTCGGCCACCGGGATGGCGTTCATCCATCCCGCGTTGGAGACCTGGATGCCGCGGTGCCGAGCGCTCGGCGGTAGCAGGATCGAGCCCTGCCCACCGGCAAAGAGCACATAGCGCAGGCGCGGCGCTCGGTCGAGGTCGTGGTCGGTCAGCGCGGGCGCGCCCCACCCGGTGATGAGCACGTCGGCGCGTTCGAGCACATCCCGGGCATCCGGCTGGTCGAAGCTCGTGAACGGGGAAGGGTGCAAAGCCTTGGCACCATCGATTCGCAGTGCCTCGAGGTCGACGCCGAAGAGATGCTCGGCGAGCTCTGGCGGGTTCATGGCCATGGCAAAGCCGATGGTGGACCTCGGGGAGGCAGCGAGGGCGGATTCCGCCTCCGCCGTCGTGTTGCCCGGAGCGCTCGTCATGAAAACCTCATCGATCGATCTCACGGCGGAAGTCGCCGCCGCTCTGAAACTAGTTACAAACGAGATCGAATGCAACCGATGTCAAGAAGCCCGAAGGGGTCGCGCGTCAGCTCTTCGCCGCCGGGCCTGCCGAGCCGCGCCGAACCAGATGGGTCGGCAGCAGCACGTTCTCCGGCGCGTCGAGACCGAGTGCGATGCGCGCGCCGCGCACACCCACCTCGTAGAACGGCGGATGCACGGTCGTCAGCCCCGGAGTGAGGTCGCCGACGATGGGCACATCGTCGAACCCGACGATCGAGATGTCTTCAGGAATGCGCAGTCCGAGCGCTCGCGCTGCGCGGTAGGTGCCGACCGCGATGTTGTCGGTCATCGCGACCACCGCGGTGGGGTGGGCATCCGACGACAGCAATTCCCGGGCGGCGGCCTCCCCGGCCTCCTCGGTGTTCGCGGACTCGTGCATGAGTTCCCGTGGATGCCTCAGCCCGTTGCGCTTCATCGCCTTACGGAATCCGTCGAGGCGCTGCTCCGCGGTGGTCATGCCCTTGCCTTCGCCGATGTATCCGATCCGCGTATGGCCGAAGCTGACGAGCTCGTCAACAGCCGACCCGACGCCGGCCCGATGGTCGTAGTCGACGCTGAGGATGCCCGGTGCGCCTGCGATGGGAGGGCGTCCGCACAGCACGAGCGAGGCATCCACGTCTGCGAGATCTTTTGCGTAACCGGCGACACGGGAATCGAAAGCGGTGTCGGACTCGGTCGAGCCGACATAGAGCACGGCGCGGGCGCGTTGCTCCCTGAGCGTCGTGATCAACTCGCGTTCGCGGTCGAGGTCGCCCTCTGTCGTCGAGATCAGGAGCAGGTGCCCGTTCGCCGTGGCGACGCTCTCCGCGCCGGCAGCCAGGGACGCGAAGGTCGGGCCGATCATCGAGCGCACCACGAAAGCGATGGTCCCTGGACCTCTGCCGGTCATGGCCCTCGCAAGCCCGTTGACGACGTAGCCGAGCTCGTCGGCCGCGGCGAGCACGCGAGCACGAGTGTCGGCGTGCACGTTGCTGCTTCCGCCGAACACCCGCGATGCGGTCGCCGGTGAGACGCCGGCACGTGCGGCGACATCGCGGAGGTTCGCGCTGCCCACCCGGGCCGGGCCGCGCGATCCGCCCCGTCGCGAGCGTGGCGATTCGCCTGGAGTGGACATGGTCGGGATCGTACTCGGCGATCTGCGCAGAGCGTGAACGGTGACAGGCTCGCGTGGCGTGCCGGCCGGTTCTCCCGGTGTAACGGGTCGGGTCAGCCGCTTGACACGGGCCAGGACGTGGTCTAGCTTCGCGTTTGTGAAACTAGTTCCATAGCGAACTGAAACCCGAGACTCTCAGAGGAGCCACCGTGCAACGAGGCACCGCAGTCGCCGCACCACGCGGCGCCATCGCCGTTCGGCGGCGGCGAAAGCCGACGAGCCGCGGCACTCTGGGCCTGCTCCTGCTGGCCCTTCCGGGCGTCATCTGGTTCGCCGTCTTCGCGTACGGCCCGATGGCCGGGCTCGTCGTCGCCTTCAAAGACTTCAACGTCAGCGACGGCATCTTCGGGAGCCCGTGGAACGGCCTGCAGAACTTCGCGTACTTCTTCTCCAGCGGTGACGCCCCGCGCATCGTCATCAACACGATCTTCCTGAACGCGTTGTTCCTGGCGGCGTCGCTCGCGGCGGGCCTGCTGCTCGCGTTGATGCTGAACGAGATCAAGGGTCACTTCACCAGACGGTTCGGGCAGTCGATCATCTTCTTCCCGTACTTCGTCTCACCGATCGTGATCAGCATCATCCTGCAGGCCGTGCTGGCCGGTGTCGGCGGTCGTGGCGGCATGGTCAACAACATGCTGAACGTCTTCGATCTGCCGCAGGTGAACTGGTACACGGAGCCAGGCGCGTGGCCGTGGATCCTCACGATCGTCAAGGTCTGGCAACTCGGCGGCTACACCTCGGTCATCTTCCTCGCTGCGATCACCTCGATCCCCGAAGAGGTCTACGAGGCGGCATCGATCGACGGCGCCAGCCGGGCACGCATGGCGCGATCGGTGACGACCCCGCTCCTGCTGCCCACCATGGGCATCCTCATCGTGCTCGGCGTCGGCCGCATCTTCTTCGGCGACTTCGCGACGATCTACGCGATCGTCGGCGACAACGGCACGCTCTTCCCCACCACCGACGTCATCGACACCTACGTGTTCCGTTCGCTCCGAACCGTCGGCGACTTCGGCACCACCGCCGCGATCGGGCTCTTCCAGTCCGTCGTCGGGTTCGTCTTCGTCTCCGCCGCGGTGCTCGTGCAGCGCCGGGTCGACAAGGAAAGCAGCATCCTGTGAGCCTCATCGCATCCGGTCGAACGCAGACCATCACCGACATCGATGCGGAGACCGTGCTCGCGGAGATCCAGCCGGCCGGTAAAGCGCCACGGCGACGCTCCCGCGCGAAATTCGAGCCGTTCACAATCGTCAGCTACGTCTGCGTGTCGATCTTCGGTCTGTTCTGCCTCGTTCCGCTTTGGATGATCCTGGCCGGCTCGTTCACCGACGAATCCGTACTGGCGGCGAACGGCTACAGCTTCTGGCCCGCACCCTTCTCGCTGGCCGCCTATCAGCTTTTGTTCACGGGACAATCGCTGGTCAACGGCTACGTCGCATCCCTGTTCATCACCATCGTGGGAACGGCGCTGTCACTGTCGTGCACCGCATCGCTCGCTTGGGTCATCGCGCGCCGGTTGCCGCGCATCAGCAGGCCGCTGACGGTCTTCGCCTACATCCCGATGCTGTTCACCGGCGGGCTGGTGCCGCTGTATCTGCTGGTCACGCAGGTGCTGAACCTCTCCAACAGCTGGTTCTCGGTGATCCTGCCGGTCATGCTCGCGCCGTTCCTCATCTTCGTGGCCGTCAGCTTCTTCCGGCAGCTGCCCGAGGAGATCCTCGACTCGGCCCGGATCGACGGAGCGGGCGAGCTGCGCATCTTCTTCCAGATCGTCATCCCGCTCTCCAAACCGATCCTCGCGGTGCTCGGCCTGTTCTACGCCGTCACGTACTGGAACGAGTGGTTCATGGCGCTGCTGTTCATCTCGGACCCGGACAAGTTCCCGCTGCAGCTGATCCTGCAGAACCTGATCTCGAACGTGACCAACGCCGCTTCGCTACCCGGTGCATCCGCAGCACAGGCTGCAGCGCCCGTCTACCAGCTCCGCTTCGCCATGACCGTCATGACGATCGCGCCCATCCTGTTCGCCTATCCCTTCGCACAGCGGTTCTTCGTCAAGGGCCTCACCCTCGGCGCCACCAAGGGCTGACGCCAACTCTCCCTCGCAATCTGTTCACAAAGGAGTACACGGATATGTCCACGACAATCAGCCGTCGCGGCTTTCTCGCCCTGGGCGGCGCCGCTGCGATCGGCCTCGGCCTGACGGGAACCCTGGCCGGATGCAGCAGCACCGGCTCCTCGGGAAGCCTCAGCGGAACGTCACTCGCGATTCTGCCCAGCACGGCACCGAGCAACTGGAAGACCGTGCTCGCGAAGTTCAATGCCGGGCTGAAGAAGGAGCACGGCTTCGAGCTCGACGCGCAGTTCATCAACTGGACCAACTACGCCCAGCAGTCGCTGCTCAAGTTCACCGCTGGTGCGAAGTTCGACACCGCACTGCAGGCGCTCTGGCTGAACATGGCGCAGCTGCAGCAGGACAAGTCGCTGGTGGATCTCACGAAAGAGATCTCGAAGTGGCCCAACCTGTCGAAGCAGCTCGCGCCGGAACTGATCGCGTCGAACAAGTGGAGCGGCCACCTCTGGGGCATCCCCCAGGTGAACAGCGCCGGGCGCGTTCAGCACTTCAGCATCCGCAAGGATCTCGCGGACAAGCTCGGCTTCGACACGATCCAGGACTACGGCACGCTCGAGAAGTTCTTCTACGACGTCAAGCAGAAGGAGTCGGGCATCACGCCGTTCGCGGTCTCGTCGAACCAGACGTTCGAGCTCGCGATCGGTCCGCAGGGTCCGGTCGGTCTCTTCGACCAGAGCGGCTGGGCGGATCCGACGACGTACTTCAACACGCTGTTCGCCGGTTCCGGCCTCTACTTCAGCATGAACGAGAAGGACCTCGCCGCCGGCTCCGCGGACCCCGTGCCGTTCTGGGAGAACGAGCGCGTCGTCGAGACGCTGCGCCGCATCCGCAAGTACTACCAAGACGGCATCATCAACGCGAACGGGCTCAACGCCGACAGCGCGACCATCAACGCCCAGTTCCAGGCCGGCAAGTTCGCGGGCGCATGGGCGATCACCGACGGCACGGCGAGCAACGCGCTCGTCGGACTACGCAAGGCGGTGCCGAACGCGGACCTCGAGGAGGTGCTGCCCTTCGGCGGCCCGTTGACCTCGGCCAAGCCGCTTCAGACCTTCCAGGCCGACAACCTCGTGGTGGTGAATGCCAACGGCGGCAACGTCGAACGAGCGCTTGCCCTCCAGGACTACCTGTCGGTACAGGAGAACCACGATCTGCTCGAGTACGGCATCAAGGGCACGGACTGGGAGCCCGTCGGATCCGATGGGGTGAAGCAGCTGAGCACATACGCCTTCCCCGGCTTCTCGCTGTTGTGGCGCACCAAGCTCGAGCGCCGTTCGTCGTTCATGACGGAATCCGAGTCCAAGGTCTTCGACTGGGCACAGGACTACGGCAACTTCACCAAGGCGACGCTCGCATCCTTCATCCCGAACGTCACCCCGGTCAAGCAGGCCGCAGCATCCATGAACAACGTGATCACCCAGTACGCGAATCCGCTCTACTACGGCGTGGTGGATGTCGACAGCCAGCTCGACAAGCTCAAGTCCGCCGCCGACTCCGCCGGCTTGAGCACGTTGCAGAACGAGATGAAGAAGCAGGTGAACGCCTACCTGAAGAGCCAGAAGTAGCCCGGCCGCGCGTTTTTCCGGCCCCACGATGAAGTGAACGGAAGAAGACATGAGCAAAGAGATCAGTCGGCGGAGCGTGCTGGCGGTTGCTGCGGCCACCGCCGGGGTGGCGGCGACAAGCCCCTTCACCTGGGCACCCGCGCCGGCGTCAGCGGCGAGCACCGGGCGTTCGGCGAGTGCGAGCACGACTAGGCCGGCGCTGCGCGCACCGCTCGACACTGTCGTCTTCGGCGATGCGGCCTCCGAGAACGCTCATGCGTTGAGCGGCACGCTCTCCGACGTGGTCACCGGGGCGCTGTCCCAGCCCGCCCGCGTGTTCAACCCGCAGAGCACCCCAAACTGGTGGGGCGGCTCAGCGGTCTTCACCGTCAGGGTCGATCCCATCCACACGACATACCTGACCGTGAAGCTGTGGGGCGGCGACGTCTCCGACAAGGCCGATGAATCGCACAACTGGCGCCTCCAGCTCTTCGTCGACGGCAAATCTGTCGGATGGTACGACGAGAGCCCGGTCGACAACCTCGATCAGCTCGGTACCGACCCGCGCAGCCCGGGCCGGTTCTTCTTCCACACCCTCCCGCTCCCCGAGAGCTACACCAAGGGCAAGACGAGTCTGCAACTCGAGATCCGGTCCATGGGCCGCATCTGGGACTACGGCGGCACCACCGACACCTACTTCTACAAGCAGACGGAGCCGTCCCGCCCGGTCTACCGCGTGTACACCCACACCGACCCATACTTCTTGCCGCCGGCATCCGACGTGCTCGGTGCGGCGCCGGCCACCAAGAATCGGCCGAACGAGGACGACGCTGCGATCGCGAAGCTGACCACCCAGGTGCTCGCCGAGCACAACGCACTCATCTACGGTGGCGGGGCGTACGGTGCGGACGCCTGGGGTTTCAACATGCTCGCCGAGGGCTACGACTGGAAGGCCAGCCCCGCCTACCAGAACCCGGACGCGCTCACGGCGATCTGCGCGGCGATCGACAGCCGCTACAACGCCTGGAAGGCCGATCCCATCGTGCTCACGGGGTCCGATCAGCAGTGGCAGGGCTTCGGCAGGGTGGGCCTCGTGCTCGCGTACCTGTGGGAGGACATCCAGGACGAGCTCGACAAGACCGTCACCACCGGCCCGACCACCGTCGCGAATCCCGGCTTCGAACTCGGCACAGCCGGATGGACGACATCCAGGTGGCGAGGCTCGGGCACGGTGAGCGCCGACTCGGCCGTCGCGCACTCCGGCAACTCATCCCTCAAGATCACCGCGAACGCGAACGGCGCGACGGGCAGTGCCGTCGGCGTCACCATCGCCGGCCGGCCGCTGGTCGGCACCGGTACGTACGCCTTCGCCGTGTGGTGCAGAACCGACGCCGTCTCGGGACTCGGGCCGTACCTGGACATCCTGTTCTACAACGACGCCGGACAGATCGTGAAGTCCGATCAGAAGTTCTACGGTGCGACCGGCACGCACGACTGGCAGCAGCTGACGGCCAGCCTGGCGGTTCCGTCCGGAGCCACGAAGGTGCGCATCGACCTGCGCGTCGATGGCACCGGAACCGCCTGGTTCGACGACGTCACGATGCAGCAGATCGACGGCACACCGCCAGCGCCATCCGGCGAGCCGAGCCGTCGCGTCGCGTACACCGACATGCTGCTCTCCAGCCGCGACTACTGGAAGCAGAACATGCGCCACTACTCCAACCAGGCGCAGATCACGGCGATCGGCATCTACCAATGCAATCGTGGCCTGTCCCTGATCTCACCCAAGGATGCGTGGCCGGAGTCGCGTGCCCGCGAATGGGTCTACGAGAGCATCGGCCTGAAACCCTGGTACGGCCCGGAACTGCCGGACGGTACGCGTACGAAGCCACTCGGGACCGACTACTACGTCGTCACCCCGAAGGGACTCACTCGCGAGCTGGGCTACGTCGGCAGCTACGGCGAGGTCACCGACTGGCTCGTGATGATGTACGAGTCGATAACCCGCGGATACCAGGCCGTCGAGGCGCCCGAAGTGCGCGAGCAGATGGTCAAGATGGTGCAGGCGCGCGGCTACTTCCGGCAGTTCGACGCGGATGCCGACGGATACCGGGTCTCCCGCCTCGAGACGGTTGTCGGCTGGCGCAACGAGCAGTACCCCGGCATCGTCATCTACGCATCGCGCACCGTCTGGGACTGCAGCCCCGTCATGGCAGCGGCGGCCTTCGACGACCCGAAGCTCAACGGGTGGACGCAGGAGATGTTCGACGATGGGCAGTTCGCACCGCAGCTGAGCCTGATGTTCACGAACACCGGCAATCGGGTGCAGCTGAACGCCACGCGCATGCTGGCACGCGACCTGCCTGCATTCCGCCGGCTCGCGGCATCCAGTGAGCGGATGCCCGTGAACTGGGACGCTCCGGACTTCGCCTTCACGGATGAGGTCGACGGCGTGCTCGCCGTGAAGCACGGGCAGGAACTGTTCTTCGCCTCGCTGTACTGGCGAGCGCGGCAGGGCGTGAACGACTGGGGTCGCGTGCACCTGATCACCCCGTCGTCCCAGCAGTCGGCCACCGTGCGGGAGAAGACCGGTGGTCAGCTCAGCTCGAGCACCTTCACGGTGCAGGACTGGGTGAACCAGGACTACACGATCAACGACAGCAACGGCGGCTCGAACTTCCCCGAGGGCGGCATCACCCCGCCCGGGGACACCGTGCACCAGGCCTACGCGGGGGAGGTGCTTCCGCTGGCGATCATCCCGGCGGACGCCCACCCCGCGCTGGGTTCCACCGAGCTCGGGGTCGAAGAGGCCCTCGTCGGCATCGCCCCGTACTACCAGCTGAAGTACGGCCGGTACCTGGTTGCGATGAACACCACAGAAAACCAGACGTTCACCCTGAAGCAGACCGGAGCGGGCACCGGCAGCCTGCTGACGCCCCCGCCCGGAGGGTTCCACGGCGACAAGGACCACGTCGCCCTGGCCAGCGGGATTCCCGTGCCGCCGCGGAGCACAGTGGTTCTCTACCTCAGCGACTGAACTCGCGCGGCCGGTCCCATCGATCCATCGACCCGCGGCGGACGCCTGCCCCCAGCATCACGCACCACGACGAAGTACCGCGAAATCTGCAACGGAGGAAAAAGACGAATGTTCGGGTTGGGTAGACGCCGAGGAGGATGGGCGGCCGCCGCAGCGGCCACCGCTGTGATCGCGGCCGGCCTCGTGCCGGCGCAGGCGGCGCTGGCCGCCGCTGGGACCACGAGCGGTACGGCCCCTGCGGTGACCAAGATGGTGACCATCGACAAGACGACGACCGCGGGATTCGTGCACCCGGGTGTCGGCGTCGACGCCGCGAGCCTCGCAACCACACGGGACGAGCTCATCGCCGGCGCCGACCCGTGGACGAGCTACTACCAGGGGATGCTCGCCACGAAGTACGCGAGCACCACTCTGACCTCCGCGAACCAGGGCTCAGGCGAAGGCGTTCCCGCCGAGAGCGAGTTCAACAGCGTCGACGAGAGCAACAGGCTGGGCGCGGACTCCGAGGGCGCGTACACCCAGGCGATCCTCTATTACCTGACGGGTGACCCGGTCTACCGCGAGAACGCGATGAAGATCATCCGCATCTGGAGCCACATGGATCCGGCCGGCTACAAGTTCTTCGCGGACGCCGAGATCAAGACGGGCCCCTTCGTCTACCGCATCATGGCCGCAGCCGAGCTGCTCCGTTACACCTCTGTTGTGCCCAGCACCGACGGGTACCCGCTGGCCTGGACCGATCAAGACACCGCCGACTTCACGAACAACTTCGCGGTCCCGATGGTGAACACGATGGACTACGGCAACGCCTGGTACATGAACCAGGGGATTCTCCCTCTCGAGGGCGCGATGGCCAGCTACATCTTCACCGACAACAAGGCGAGGTACGACCAGGCCGTGGAGTGGTTCACCATGAACTCGACCGCTCCCGATCAGGATGTCAACGGCGCGCTCGGCTCGATGTATCGGCTTATCGACAAGAACGACCCGCGCAACCCGTACGGCTACTCCTTCGTCAACGACCTGGAGATGGGACGTGATCAGGCGCACGCGGGAGACGATGTGCTCACGCTGACCACACTCGCCCGGCTCGTGAACACCCAGGGCACGAAGCTCGATCCGAAGGCGGGCACCGTCTCGACGGCGAGCTATGCCGTCGACCCCTACCGGTTCCTGGGCGACCGGCTGCTGGCAGGCACGAACGCGTTCTTCGGCTTCATGGACGGCTACAAGATCCCGTGGATCGACATCACTCAGCAGGGCGGCAGGCTGGCCGAGGCGTATCGCGGCCGTTGGAGTGACACGCTCAACGAGGTGTACAGCATCTATCGATACGACGAGCACGTCGATGTCGCGAAGGTCGCGCCCTACGTCGCACAGCAGTTCCAGCAGCGCGACGGCGCCCTCTATTACAACTTCAACGTCAACGAGATCGGCACCAAGATCGGCTCCGACGGGCTGCAGAGCTTCTGGGGCGGAACGCTCACCGGCGACGACTACTGGCTCTCCATCCCGGCTGCGGCGAAGGGCCAGACCGTGCCGAAACCAAACAAGAACGTGTCGTTCGTGCAGAAGGCATCCCTCATCAGCGGCAGCGTCAAGACGACCTCCGACGGCGGCGAGAAGATTCTGAGCGCTCGCGTCGACAAGAAGGGTACGACCCTTGCCGTTCGCACCATGCAGTACGGCTCGCTCTCCGGCTACAGCCCGGTCGCGATCCGCGTGCGCACGAACGCCGTGTCCACCCTGCAAGTGCGCAGTCGCATGGGCGCGACCGCGTATCAGACGCTCACGGTGCCCGACACCGGCGGCCGGTGGCGGATGGTCACCTACGACATGGACTCGAGCGTGGTGCCCGGCTGGCAGTCCGGCGGAAACAACATCGTCTACTACACGTTCACCGGCGCGAGCGGTCACATCGACCTCGACTACGTCGTCCCGAACGCGGCTCCAGGTGTGACGCCGCCGCTGTTCCCGCAGGGAGCAAGCGTCACACTGGTCGGAATCGCCGGTGTTCCGATGGACGTCGGTCTCGCCGCCAAGGATTCGGGAGCAGGCGACGTGGTGGCCTACACCGTTTCGGGTGCGCCGACAGGAGTAAGCGTCGGGTCGTCCAGCGGTGAGCTTCAGTGGCGCCCGGCGAGCGGCGATGTGGGCGACCACACCATGATCGTGCAGGCGGACGACGGAACCACGATGACCGCGCTGAAGGTCACGCTGGCCATCGCGAAGAACCGTGCGGATGCCATCGCGCTCGCCGAGACCGGATATCACGCCGCCGAGACCTACACCAGCGACACCAAGCCGGCGTTCGATTCAGCCGTGGCCGACGCGAAGTCAGGGCTGACGACCGACAGTGACGCGGACTTCGCGACCGCGCTGGCGAACATCCAGAAGGCGGTCGCCGGGCTGCAGCTGCTGAACCCTGTCTCCGCCGACGGCACCCTGGCTTACGTGGGCATCACCAGCTCGACCCTGCCCGCCGGAACCTTTGGCTACCTGACCGACGACGACAACTACACCTTCCCAGGTGACTTGCACGTCAACTCCTTCACCGTCGACTTCGGTCGCGGTTACCGGGTGAAGACGACGGCGTTCGACCTGCAGGCGCGACAGACGTTCGGTAATCGCTCGCAAGGTGCCAACGTGTACGGATCGAACGACGACGTCACCTGGACGAAGCTCACCACCAAGGAGACGACGAACACGAATGAGCTGGAGACGCTACCTGTCGCATCCGGGCTGACCGACACCGCTTTCCGCTTCCTCAAGGTGCAGGTCGATGACCCGGGAGTGCCCACCGACCCGAACTTTCCCGGCATCTTCGACCTAGCGGAGTTCCACATCCACGGGGCCCGCCAGGAGGCCGTCGATCGCATCGCGAGCGCGACGATCACGTCGACCAACGCCGAACCCGGGATCGCGAGCAACGGCGACACGGTAACCCTCGCGTTCACGAGCACAGAGCCGATCACGGATGTCGCCGGCACGATCGCAGGACAGACTGCAACCATCGCCGGATCGGGCACGGGCTGGAAGGCGACGGCCGTGCTGCCGGACACGATCGCCTCGGGGCAGCCGGCCGCCTTCTCCATCGGATACACCACGGCCGACGGGCGGAAAGCGGATCCGCTCGTCGCTACGACCGACGGTTCGAAACTCTTCCTCTCGAACTCGTCAGGGCTGATCTCGAACGTGCCGGGCATCAGCACGCCCGTGTCGCCGACCGGCGATGTCGAGGTGTCGAAGGAGGCGTACGTCGCGAAGATGTTCGACGACAACGCGTCGACGTTCTCCGATGTGGGGCCGGTGAACGGGCAGTACTACATCACGCTCGACTTCGGCGACGGAGGATCCGTCGCGCTCTCCCGCGCTGAGCTGCTCGTGCGGCAGGACAACAACGGCACGAGCCGGGCGAGCGGGCTGAGCATCCAGGGATCCAACGACCAGTCGACCTGGACCACCATCACGAACAACGCCAGAGGAACGCTGGACTGGCAGACCCTCGCGCTCCGTCCTGGCACGTCGCCGGTGGCGTACCGCTACCTCAAGATCGCGAACAACAATTGGATCAACATCGCCGAGCTGCGTCTCTTCGGCGCCCGAGTGGCCCCGCCGCTCGACTCCGTGACCGCTGCGCATCTCGGCTCGACGGATGCTGAGCCCGGCATCGCGGTCGGCGGAGACACCGTGAACCTCGATTTCACGACCTCCGAAGCGATCACCGATGTCGAGTCGACGATCGACGGACATTCGGCGACCGTCACGGGAAGCGGTACCTCCTGGCACGCTTCCTTGAAGGAGGCATCGGATGCCGCACCCGGCCGCTTGCTCCCGTTTCGCGTCACGTACGCCGGCCCGAACGGGGAGCCGCGTCAGGCTCTGACCCGCACGACCGACGCATCCGGTGTGTTCCTCACCTCGAACGCCGGGCTGATCGCCGACCCGGGCAGCCTGTTCATGCCGGTGACGGCGACCGGTCAGCCCGACACGGCTAACCAGAAGTACGTCGCGAACATGTTCGACGGCAATGCCTCCACGTTCTCCGACATCGGACCGGCGAGCGGGCAGTACGCCGAGATCCTGGACGCCGGCGCGGGTCACAGCATTAGCCTCGACCACGCCGAGCTACTCGTTCGGCAGGATGCGAACGGACTCAACCGAGCATCCGGTCTCCGCATCGAAGGTTCCAACGACCTGTCGACCTGGACGCCGGTGACGAGCAACGCCGTCGGCACTCTCTCCTGGCAGACCTGGGCGCGGCCCGACGGCACCGCGGTCACCGCATACCGATACCTGAGAATCGCGAACAACAACTGGATCAACATCGCCGAGCTGCGTCTCTTCGGGAGCTACTCGGGCTGAGCCGAGTCGCCGAACGATGCGGTGCGCGCCAGGAGAACCAGTGAGCGACATAATGCCTGAGTGAGAGCACCTGACCTGGGACGACTTCGGCGCCGCGACGTGAGCTCGGCTGCGTGCCGCTCTACACGTGGTTCCAGTGCCGCAGTTTCGCCGGGCGCAGCCTGATCCACAGCACGACCGCGCACTGAGCGATGAAGTCGACCGTCATGACGGCGATCGGCTCGCCGTCCCGCTGAAGGATCAGTCCGGGCTGGTCGTTGACGGGCCTCTCGAGGACGACGAGCCCAGGCCGGGCCGCAAGGCCCCGCATCAGCACCGTCGCCGCATCGTCGACACCTCGCACGATATGCGCGTGCGGATGCTCGTCGTCGCCTGCATCGACCACGACGGCGACGTTCGGCGCCAGCAACGATGCGACGCGTGCGCCGTCGCCGCGCTCCGCGGCCAGGTGCAGATCGTGCACCGCCCGGTGGCTCGGCGACTCGACGATCGAGCGCCACGCGGCTTTCCAGGACCCAGCCCGGTCTGTCGTGGTGCGCAGCGCCCTTTGCGTCATCGCGTTCACCCTTCCAGCATGCGCTCGTCCCCCCGTCATGACCCAGCGGATGCTCAAGTTCCGGAAAGCTGCAGAGGTTCCGCGGCCTGCGGTCCGGCGGATTCACGTCCGTTGGGTGCGAGGATTGAGCCGTGTCGGAGACGTATCGTGCGCGCTCGTCCGACGGGAGCGCAGGGGATGCGGACTACGGACGCATCGGATCGAAGTACAGCTTGTTTCGCGTCCCTGATCCCCGGATCGCTAGGTTCGTCCTGGATGCGCTGGGCGATGCCGAGACCGTTCTCAATGCCGGCGCGGGTGCTGGCGGCTACGAACCAGTCGATCGCGACGTGACCGCGGTGGAACCATCCGCAAGCATGCGCGCTCAGCGGCCCGCGCGCCTCTCGGCCGCCATCGATGCGACAGCCGAGAATCTTCCGTTCCCAGACAACTCGTTCGATGCTGCGATGACGACTTTATCCGTGCACCAGTGGCGGGATCTTGCGGCCGGCCTGCGTGAGATGAGGCGGGTCACGGGTGGTCCAGTGGTGGTGCTCACGTGCGACCCCGGCCTGCTGCACCGGTTCTGGCTCACCGAGTACGCACCAGCGGTGATCGCCACCGAACACCAGAGGTACCCAGCGATCGCTACCCTGCGGACCGGCCTCGGCGGGACGGCGGCAGTCCAGCCGGTACCGATCCCATTGGACTGCACAGACGGCTTCAACGAGGCCTACTACGGCCGACCCGAAAAGCTCCTCATTCCGGAGGCCAGACAGTCTTGTTCGGCGTGGAGCTTCATCGACGGCAGCCTGGCCCACTCCTACACGGACCACCTCGCCGCAGATCTGAGAACCGGCGCGTGGGACGCGAAACACGGCGCGCTGAGGCAGGAGCCGTCGTACAACGGTTCCCTCGTGATCGTCCGCGCGGCGCCCCGCTAGAGGGCGCCCTCCCCGGGTCGGGCGCGTGTGTTGGAATCGTCGGGTGGAAGCGCGGGATCTCGACCAGTGGCTTCGGCCGACTGGCGGCTGGCCCTCCTGGGCGACGTCCGCGCCGTACCGCTACGAAGCGCATCCGCAAGCATCCGCGTTGGATGAGATGGATGCCGGAGCAAACTGCCAGCGGTACGCGTACGCCGTCTTGGAGCTCTTCGATCGCCGCGTACCCCCACACCGTTCCAGCCAGCTCTGGGAAGACGAGAGCCTTTCACACCCCGAACGCAACGATGCCCAGGACCTTGATCTGGTGCTGTTCAACGACACGCACAGCGCCTGGGGCGCACATGTCGCGATCGTCGCCGGCGCTCGGCTCCTCCACCTTTGCGCGGAAGAGGGCGGGCCCGCGCTCTGGTCTTGGAACGACTTCGCGACCAGAGCCCGCTACAAGCACATGGTCGGCCTCGTGCGAGTGGCCAATAGTGAATAGGAATATCTCTCGATTCAGCAAAGTTGAGCCATATAGACTCAAGTTTGTACGGGCATCCGCTCGGCGCAGAATCGTGCTCAGACGACTCGATGCGACTTGACGGATGCCGCGCCACCATAAAGGGAGAAGTAGATGGCGAACATGCAGGGCGCGCCCTCCAGCCAGGAGGAGCAGAAGAGCGCGCTCGAACAGTACGGAGTGGACCTCACCGCGCTGGCCAAGGCGGGCAAGCTCGACCCGGTGATCGGTCGCGACTCCGAGATCCGTCGCGTCAGCCAGGTGCTGACCAGACGTACCAAGAACAACCCGGTGCTGATCGGCGAGCCCGGCGTCGGCAAAACGGCGGTGGTCGAGGGCCTTGCCCAGCGCATCGTCGCGGGCGACGTCGCCGAGTCGTTGAAGAACAAGCGCCTCGTCTCGCTCGACATCTCCGCTCTCGTGGCCGGCGCCATGTACCGCGGCCAGTTCGAAGAGCGGCTGAAGAGCGTGCTCAAGGAGATCGACGAGTCGAACGGCGAGGTCATCACGTTCGTCGACGAGCTTCACCTGCTCATGGGCGCAGGCGGCGGCGAGGGGTCGGTGGCGGCGTCCAACATGCTCAAGCCCATGCTCGCGCGTGGCGAGTTGCGCCTGATCGGTGCGACGACCCTCGACGAGTACCGCGAGTACATCGAGAAGGATGCCGCACTCGAGCGCCGCTTCCAGCAGGTGTACGTGGGTGAGCCGAGCGTCGAAGACACGGTCGCCATTCTGCGCGGGTTGAAGGGTCGCTATGAGGCTCACCACGGCGTGACCATCTCGGATGCCGCGCTGGTCGCTGCGGCCGCTCTCTCGAACCGCTACATCACGGCGCGACAGCTGCCAGACAAGGCGATCGACCTCATCGACGAGGCGATGAGCCGCCTCAAGATGGAGATCGACTCCTCTCCGGTGGAGATCGACCAGCTCAAGCGCCAGGTGGACCGCATGAAGCTTGAGGAGCTGGCGCTCAAGAAGGAGAAGGACGAGGCATCCAAGGAGCGTCTCGCGAAGCTGCGCGAAGACCTCGTGGAGCACGAGCGCGAGCTCGCCCAGCTCGAGGAGCGCTGGGAGCGCGAGCGCATGGGGCTCAACCGCGTCGGAGAGCTCAAGAAGAAGCTCGACGAGGCCATCACCCAGCGCGATCTGGCGTTGCGCGAGGCGAACTACGCGAAGGCGTCCAAGCTCGAGTACGAGACCATCAAGCAGCTGCAGCGCGACCTCGACGAGGCCGAGAAGGCGGAGAGCGCGCCGGATGAGCCGCGCATGGTGAACGAGCAGGTCACCGAAGAAGACATCGCGGCGGTGATCGCGGCGTGGACGGGCATCCCGGTCGGGCGCCTCATGCAGGGCGAGACCGAGAAGCTGCTGAACCTGGAGAGCGAGCTCGGCCGCCGCCTCATCGGCCAGAAGCGTGCCGTGCACGCGGTCGCGGATGCCGTGCGCCGCTCCCGCGCCGGAATCAGCGACCCGAACCGGCCGACCGGTTCGTTCCTGTTCCTCGGGCCCACCGGCGTGGGCAAGACCGAGCTGGCGAAGGCGCTCGCCGAGTTCTTGTTCGACGACGAGCACGCCATGGTGCGCATCGACATGAGCGAGTACGGCGAGAAGCACACCGTTTCCCGTCTCGTCGGCGCCCCTCCCGGCTATGTCGGTTACGAGCAGGGCGGGCAGCTGACCGAGGCGGTGCGCCGTCGCCCGTACAGCGTCATCCTGCTCGACGAGGTCGAGAAGGCGCACCCGGAGGTGTTCGACATCCTCTTGCAGGTGCTCGACGACGGACGCCTGACAGACGGTCAAGGCCGCACGGTCGACTTCCGCAACACCATCCTCATCCTCACCTCGAACCTGGGTTCCGCGATCCTGATCGACCCGACGCTGTCGTGGCACGAGAAGGAGGAGCAGGTGCAGGCGCTGGTGCGGCAGGCGTTCAAGCCCGAGTTCGTGAACCGGCTCGACGACATCGTCGTGTTCTCCGCGCTCAGCGAGGAGGAGCTCGGCGAGATCGTGTCGCTCTACATCGACCGGCTGCAGGCGCGCCTGCACGAGCGGCGGCTCGAGCTCGGCGTGACTCCGGATGCCCGTGCCTGGCTCTCCGAGCGCGGCTACGATCCGATCTACGGGGCGCGTCCGTTGCGTCGCCTGATGCAGCACGAGATCGACGACCGCCTCGCGACGGCACTGCTGGAGGGACGCGTGCGCGACGGCAGCACGGTGCTCGTCGACCTCGCTGCCGACGGCGAGCACCTCGAGGTTTCGCCGGTCGACTAGCCGGGCTCGGTGTCCCAGCCGCGGAGTCGCGAGGCTGCACGCCCGCCCCGACACGATGGGTAATACCCGCTGTCTCGGGGGTCCTGTGCAGTTTCGCGACGAGCCTGGGCTGTCTCGTGAGACGGCCGTGTGCGAACTGGACCGATACGCCCTACGCGGCGACGACGGCGCGCGTCGGCTCCACCAGGAGCCGACCGCCGCGGCCGGTCACGCTGAAGCCCACCCGTTCGAGAAAGCCGCGGCAGTCCGCACTGGCGGAGTCCGCGCGGAGCCAGATCGGGCATCCGTGCTCCTCGGCGATGTGGGCGAGGCGCCGCATGGCCAGTGTGCCGATGCCCTGCCCCCGGTGCTCGAGGAGTACGCCGAGCTGAATGAGCTGGACGCCTCCATCGCGCATCACGGTCAGCATGCGTCCGCAGAGCCGGGCCTGGTACTCGATGGCGACGTCGACGGCATCCGGGAACTCCGCACTGAAACGCACCCGCTCCTCGACGTATTGCATGCTGGCGAGTGCCGCCCGCGTCGCCGCATCGACGGAGAGCGTTGCAATCTCGGAGGTGTGCACCTGCTGGAAGAGCCTGAAAAGCGCCGGGCCGTCGGTGGCGATCGCGGGACGGTAGCGCAGGTCGTCGGCGGCGATCACGGGCGTCGGCCGGTGATGCTCGACGAGCGACGACGAGCCGCGCGACGCGAACGTGCGGATCCCGCGATGAAGAGCTGGGCATCCGGAACCGCGCACGACGTGATCTCGGTGAGGCGATAGACGCCGGCGGGTGGCGGCGTCGAAGACGCCGTGAACATCAGGCCGAAGCGGGTTTCGGTGTGCGCCGAACCGCTGGTCAGTTCCTCAACGGATGCGAGGGTGAGATCGTAGCTGCCGTACTCGCTGGCCGCCTCGAAGTGGTGGCCGACGGCATCCGCATACAGCTCGCGCGCCGGAACGGATGCCTGCGCAACCGCCGGCACGACGCTCGTCGCCATCGCGACACCCGCGTACTGCGGCGCACCGGCCAGTATGACCGTGCGCCGGGTCACCGAGCGACCACTCCCCGCATTCCGTTTCGCCATGTCCACGCTCCCCCAGCGTCAATCGACAAAGTCTGGGCGACACCTTATTCCCGCGGCCGGGGGCGACGGAAGAGTGGAGCGAGCACTTCGTAAGAGTTTTTCGACGGATGTCGGCGTGTCGCGTCGCCGACCTTCGCGAGGCGGCGCTACGTGCCTGGACGCGGTCGCAGCGCCGCGTGCGTCCTCCGGCCTGGCTCTGCCGCGTGAGCTTTCGAAATTGCGGTCCCGGGATGCCGCTAACCGCTGAACTAGCGACACCTTCGGCCCGCAATTTCACGGAGAGCCGCACCAACGCGACTTGCGGTCCCGGGATGCCGCTACTCGCTCAGGTAACGACACTTTGGGCCCGCAACTCTTGGGGCGGGGGTGTCGGTGGCCGGCGGGTAGAGTGGCCGGATGCATTCCCTGGATTTCGTGGCGCCCGCCGGGCGTGAGGAGGTCGCCGGCGTCCGCGCCGGCGGCAGATAACGACCTGCGCCGACCGGATGCCTTACTCCGGCCGCGCGCTTAGGTACATGCGGTGCACGGCGCCGCCCGAGCGGTCAAACCGCCACTCTTCAACGAATCCCGGCCGCACGGCCGACCACGAATCCGACAGGAATACCCATGCTTCCCGTGACCGAGCGGGAGATCCGCGCGTGCTTCGTCAACGCCACTCTCCGCGAACGCAACAATCTCACCCTGCCCGCCGATTTCGCCGACCTGGACTGGGACGCCATCGACTACCTCGGCTGGCGTGACCGCAAGTACGACGGCCTCGCCTACGTCGTCGTGCGACTCGAAGACGCACCCGTAGGCATCCTCCTGAAGCGAGCGGATGCCCGCAGCCGTCGCAAGTCCCAGTGCTCCTGGTGCGAGGATGTGCACCTGCCGAACGACGTGGTGTTCTACGGCGCCAAGCGTGCGGGCAAGGCCGGACGCAACGGCGACACCGTGGGCACCCTCGTCTGCGAGAACTTCGAGTGCTCGGCGAACGTGCGCCGCAGGCATCCGGCTCCGTATCAGGGATACGACGTCGAGGCCGCGCGGGCGGAGCGCATCGAGTCGCTGCGCGAGCACGTCGCCGCGTTCGCGGAGCGGGTGCTCGGCGGGGAGTGAGCTTCCCGCCGCTCGACCGGCCGGCTCGACATCATTCAGGTCGCAGTTTCTGTCGGAAAGGCGCCTTCATACCGACGAAAACTGCGACCTGAATGTGGTCGTTGCAGCTCCTGTCGTCACCCGCCTTTACGCGTTGACGAGCAGCAACTCATCCAGCGGCAGCCGCGTACGGGGTGCGCGCTCACGCTCGCGGGTGTTCTCCGGAAGGTCGTCGACGTCGCCCAGAACTCCGACGGCCGTCACGCTGACGAGGTCGAAGCGCTCGTCGACCTCGAACGCCTCGCGCAGCTCGCCGGCGGCGAATCCGCCCATCTGGTGCACGTGCAGCCCGTCGGCGTGCGCCTGCACGCTGAAGTGCGCCAGCGACTGGCCGAGGTCGTACTGAGCCCAGCGAAGAGGCTGGCCGTCCTCCGTCGCGCGAGCGGCCAGTCCGACGACGAGCGCCCCCGCGTTGACCGCCCAGAACTGGTTGAAGCCCATCAGATTGGCGACGATGCTGTCGAACGCCGGCGTGCCTCGCCGGGCCACGATGAATCGCCACGGTTGGGTGTTGGCCGCGGAGGGTGACCAGCGGGCGGCCTCGAGGGCGGCGGTCAGCTTGGTCTCGTCGATCGGCTCGCTGGCGTCGAACGCTCGAGGGCTGAAGCGCTCGGTGAGCACGGGATGGATCGGGGTGCTGGTCTCGGCGATGCGGTCGGACGCAAGTGTCAGTGACACGGGTCTCCTCGAGGAACGTGAGGCTTTCCGAGCGCGCGGATACACCGCTCGCGTTCAGCCTCTGACGAAAAGGGAACACGGCGACGCTGCCTGCGCTCTATGCAAACACATACGCCGCAGGTGTATTCCCGCCTCGGGGTACCGATCGTCACACGGGGCTTGTGCCCGCTACCCGCCGTACGCGAGCGCTACAACGATCGGCACCCGCTACACGAAATTGCTGTAGCGGATGCCGATCTGTATAGCGGTTCCGACTGGCGAGCCGGAGGCCCTGGTCGTCAGTGTTCGCGCTGCGCGCTCGGCTGACTCCGTCGCCTCGGTCAAGCGAGCAGACTCGCTCGACTCTCGGCTCGGTCGTCAGTGCGGAGCGACCGCCGGCGCATCCTCGTCGGACGACTCCTGCCGCACCCGGCTGCCCCAGAGGGCGAAGAGCACGAACGCGATGAGCACGAACACCGCGCCTCCGAGTACGGCCGCCGCCACGCCACCCGCCTCGCCGCTCATCGCCGTGACCGAGACGAACACGGTGGTGAGTGCTGCGACGCCGATCGATCCGCCGAGCTGCTGCATCGCCTGCAGCACGCTGGATGCCGCACTCACGTGCTCCTCCGGCGCCCGGTCCATCACGACCGCGGTGATCGGCGCGAACGTCATACCGGCGCCGACGCCCATCACGAGGATCGGACCGAGGATGCCCGTGAGGAACGAATCGTGGGAGTCCAGGGTGCTGAGCCAGAGCAGGCCGGCTGCGAGCATCCCGAGCCCGATGGCGCCGACGATCCACTCGCCGATGCGCGGGAGGAATCGCGGAACCAGCTGGCTCACCGTGACGAGCGTCACGACGAACGGCAGCAGCGACAGGCCGGTGGCGAGCGGGCTGAAGCGCAGCACCTGCTGGGTGAACAGCGTGATGAAGTAGAAGAACGCGAACATGCCGGCCGGCACGAGCAGCATCGCCACCAGCGGGGCCACGTTGCGCGGCCCGCGGAACAGCTGCAGCGGCACGACGGGGCTGTGGTGCCTGCGCTCGATCAGCAGCAGCGCGAGCAGCGACACCAGCGCCACGCCGAATGCGATGAGGGCGACCGGGTCGGTCCAGCCCGCGCTGGCGGCGGTCGTGAACCCGTAGATCAGCGCGACCATGCCGAGCGTCGAAGCGACCGCGCCGCCCACGTCGAGGCGGGCGCGTTCGCGATCCGTCTCGCGCAGGAACAGCAGTGCGCCGACGACGATGAGGATGCCCACCGGCACGTTCACGAACATCACCCACTCCCAGCCGAACCCGGTGGTGAGCACGCCGCCGAGGATGAGCCCGATGGCGCCGCCGCTGCCGGAGGCGAGAACGAAGAGCGACAGCGCGCGGTTGCGCTGCTTTCCCGGCGTGGTGCTGGCCATGATCAGCACGAGCGTGCTCGGTGCCGCGATCGCCGCACCGATTCCCTGCACCACTCGAGCGGCAACCAGGATCTCGGCGGTCGGGGCGAGGCCGCCGGCGGCGGACGCGATGATGAACACGAGCGTGCCGATGATGAGTGCTCGCTTCGCTCCGATCATCGAGCCGACCTTGCCGCTGAGCAGCATGAGGCCGGCGAACGCGAGCGCGTAGGCGGTGACCACCCACGACAGGCCGACGGGAGTGAACCCAAGCGCTTTCTGGATGTCGGGCAGCGCCACGTTCACGATGCTCGCGTCGACCACGAGCATGAGCTGCGTGACGAACACGACCACCAGGCCGAGGGTGCGGAACCGGGAGGTGCGGGCATCCGCTCGGGATGCCATGTCGGTGGTGTTGGAGACGGATCCCGTGCGTTCGGGCAACCGGATGCCGTCGGTGGGTGGAACGAGTGCAGTGTCGGCCATGTCTGGCGCGTCCTCTGTTCTGTCGGTGGGGGTTCTGTCGGTGGGGCTCTGTCGGTGGACTGCCGAAACCCCGAGGTTGAGGTAAGGCACTCAATCCGCGGTCGCCGAGGTATCGTGGGTATCCGGAGGAGCTCTCCTGTTAGTGAATATCACGATACGGAGACTGTCTCCGCTTTGTCAACGAACCGCTGTTCGTCGTCGGCGAACAGCACGAGGAGCCGGTCGCCTGCCGCGATCCGGCCCAGGACGAGAACGTCAGGAGCACGACAGATGGGCACCGCCACCGCCGCAGCGCCGCGGCCGTTGAGGGCCGATGCGCAGCGGAACTACGACCGCATCGTAGAGGTCGCCAGTGACGCTTTCGCCGAACGCGGGGTGCTCACCTCGCTCGACGACATCGCATGCCGAGCGGGTGTCGGCCCCGGAACGCTGTACAGGCACTTCCCCACCCGCGACGGGCTCATCGCCGCGGCCCTAGGCGACAGCCTCGACCGGCTGGAGGCGCTGGCGGAGCGGCTGAAGGCATCCGACGATCCGGGTGCGGCCCTCGACGAATGGATGCTCGCACTCGCGAATCACCTGCGCACCTACGACAACCTGCCGGAGTCGATCGCGGAGTCGTTCCGCACCGACGACTCGCCGTTGCGGAACTCGTGCCGGCCGCTGACCGACACGACCTCGGTGCTGGTCGCACGCGCGAAGAACGCGGGCGCCATCCGCGACGACATCGAGCCGCGCGACCTGTTCGCGCTCGTCTCCTCGGTGGCGTGGGCGTCGCAGCGTCGCGGCGACACGGATGCCGGCCTGAAGCGGATGCTCGGGCTCGCGACCTCGGGGATCCGCTGAGGGTTCAGCACGTGGCCCCCTCCGGCATCCGCTGAGGGTTCAGCACGTGGCCCCTCGATCACGCGGACGTGACCGCGCACTGCGGCTCCGCAGGTCGTAGGTGGCGGCTGCTCGAGTCGCGCAGCGCCCTCAGCACTCGATGACGTTCACCGCGAGGCCCGCGGCGCTGGTCTCCTTGTAGCGATCGCTCATGTCGGCGCCGGTCTGGCGCATGGTCTCGACGGCGACGTCGAGGGGCACCAGGTGGCGACCGTCGCCGTGCAGCGCGAGGCGCGCGGCCGACACCGCGGTGGATGCCGCGATCGCGTTGCGCTCGATGCACGGGATCTGCACGAGTCCGCCGACGGGGTCGCACGTGAGACCGAGGTGGTGCTCGACCGCGATCTCCGCCGCGTTCTCCACCTGGTCGGGGGTGCCGCCGAGCACGGCGCAGAGCCCGGCCGCTGCCATCGCGCACGCGGAGCCGACCTCGGCCTGGCATCCGCCCTCCGCGCCCGAGATGGATGCGTTCGCCTTCAGGATCGAACCGATCGCGGCGGCCGTCAGGAGGTAGCGGTGGGCGTCGGCATCCGTTGCGCGCGGGTTGAACCGCAGGTGGTACTCGAGCACGGCGGGCACGATGCCTGCCGCGCCGTTCGTCGGCGCGGTGACGACGCGGCCGCCCGCCGCGTTCTCTTCGTTGACGGCGAGGGCGAAGGCGCGCATCCATTCCGCGGCGAAGTCGGGTGCGTCGGGCGGCATGGTCTCGAGTTGTTCGCGCATCGCTTCGGCGCGGCGGGGTACGTGCAGGCCGCCGGGCAGTTCGCCATCGGAGTGCAGGCCGCGCTCGACGCAGTCGTGCATCGCGTCTCGGATGGCGTCGAGTCCCGCGACCAGTTCAGCCTCGCTGCGCCGCTCCAGCTCGATACGGTATGCGACGTCGCAGACGCCGAGCCCGTTCTCCTTGCACAGGGCGAGCAGTTCTGCGGCCATCGAGAACGGCCACTCGGTCCGCTGTCCGGTGCCCTCGGGCTCTGACTCCACCCCGCGCTCCGCGATGAAGCCACCGCCGATCGAGAAGAACGTGCGCTCGACGACCGACGTACGCGAACCGGCCGCGTATGCACGCAGGGTGAGCGCGTTCGGATGCTCGGGCATCCGGGTGCGCGGCTCGAATGTGAGGTCGGATGCCTGGAACGGCACCTCGTGCGAGTGCCCGTCCCCCGTGCCGAGCGTGAGCACGCCGAGCTCCGATGCTCGCGCCCACGCGCCGTGCACCGCGGCCGGGTCGCACGTCTCGGAGCGCTCACCGGCAAGGCCCGCCACCACCGCATCCGGAGTTCCATGGCCGACGCCGGTCGCCGCGAGCGACCCGTACAACGTGCACTCCACGCGGGTCACATGCGGAAGGATGCCGGCCTCGGCCAGCTCCGCCACGAAGCGTCCGGCGGCACGCATCGGGCCCACCGTGTGCGAACTGGACGGCCCGATCCCGATCGAGAACAGGTCGAGCGCCGACACGTACACGGACATACCGCCAGTGTGCATCCTGCGCCGTGCGGTATCCGTCGCCGCCGTCCAGCATGCCGGACGTCGGCTACGGGGCTCGACGGGCGAGCACGGTACGGACGGTCGAGCACGGAACGGACGAGCGAGCACCGTGCGGACGCCCAGCGCGTGGTGGTTCGTCCGTTCCGTGCTCGCTCGTCTGTTCGGTGGTCTGGTGTGGTGTCCGTCGCTACGGCAGCTCGTGCACCGCCGACGCCTCCTCGATCTCGATGGCCTGCCGGCGCGCCAGCTCGCGCTCACCGGCCACGTCGACGCGTCGCGTGAAGAGCCAGTACGCGACGGCGGCCACCGGAAGGCCGATGAAGAGGGAGATGTCCACCCCTCCGAGTGCGTGCGAGACCGGCCCGGCGTACACGCCCGCGACGTTGAAGAACGGGATCATCGCGACGAACCCGAGCACGTAGGCGCCGATGCCGGCCCAGCCCCAGCGTTTGTAGATGCCGTTCGGCTTGAAGATCTCGGCGATCGCGTAGTGCCCGCGCCGCACGATGAAGAAGTCCGTGAGGTTGACGGCCGTCCACGGAATGAACAGGTACAGGATCAGCAGCAGGAAAGCGTTGAAGTTCCCCAGGAAGTCCGCGGTGGCGAACAGCGCGAAGCCCAGCGAGAGTGCCGCGGTGATGCCGAGGGTGATCATCCGGATGGCCAGCGTCGGCTTCACCTTCACGAAGCTGTCGATCGACGAGATGAGCGTGAGCGACCCGCCGTACATGTTCAGCGCCGTCACCGAGATGAGCCCAAGGCCGAACACGATCAGCGCGATGATCCCGAAGCCGGGGAACAGGGCATCCGCCACCTTCTTGAGGTCGACCACGGTGTTCGTGCCGATGTCCTTGGCCGAGACGGCGATGTAGGAGCCGAGGAACATCATCCACATACCGCCCAGCGCGCTGCCCCAGAACGTGACGTTGAACGTGCTGCTCGTCTTCGTGTCCGCCGGCAGATACCGCGAGTAATCGGAGACGTAGATGGCCCATGAGATCTGGTATCCGGCCGCGACACCGAGCTGGCCGAAGAACGCCACGGGGTTGAAGGCGCCGAGGTTGAACTCGGATGCCGGAATGTGCAGGTGGATGATCGCCGAGATCGACACGAGCGCCAGCACGACGATCGTGAGGTAGGTGAGGTAGCGCTCGAACGAGTGGATGAAGTCGTATCCCACGAGCGCGATCACGACGGCGACGATGGTGACCACCCAGATCCAGAGCGGGTTGGATGCCTGACTCGGGCTGATCGCACCGCCGAGCGCCTCACCGCCCAGCACCGAGTTGAAGATGTTGAAGCCCGCGTACTGGATGTAGGCGAACAGCCACACGAGAAGGGCGCCGATGTATCCGAACTGCGGCCGGGACTGGATCATCTGCGGCAGGCCGAGCTGCGGACCCTGCGAGGAGTGCGCCGCCATGAAGAACGTGCCGATGCAGATACCGACCGCGATGGCGATGAACGACCAGATGAGGTTGCCGCCCGAGGTGATGCTGATCAGGCCCGTGGCGAGCGTGGCGATCTGCGCGTTGCACATGAACCAGAGCGGCCCGATGTGCGACACCTTGCCGTGTCGCTCCGCCTGGGGAACGTAGTCGATCGAACGCACCTCGAGTCCGGTGCGGCGGGTGGTTGTCTCGGTTGCAGACATGGGTCGCCTTCGGGTCGCGCGCGCCCGCGTCGTCGCGAGCGTCACAAGAACCGGATGCTAAGACCGCGACTCAGGTTCGTGCCAGGCTTTAATCGCGAACCTGTCAGCCTTCGCAGGCGGGATGCTCAACCGGCGGCGGCGCTCGCGGTCAGCGCTTCCACGATCGCAGCGACGAAGTCGTCGATGTCGTCCTCAGTGGTGTCCCATGAGCACATCCAGCGCACCTCGCCGCGCGAAGCGTCCCAATCGTAGAAGCGGTGCTGCTCACGGATGTGTTCGGCGGCATCGTGCGGAAGCGTCGCGAACACGCCGTTCGACTCGGTCGCCTGGGTGAAACCGAGGCCCGGAGCGCGGCCGGACGCCACGGCATCCTCCAACTCGGACCGCAACCGGCTGGCCATCGCGTTCGAGTGCCGCGCACTCCGCAACCAGAGCCCGTCGCTCAGCAGGGCGATGAGCTGCGCGGAGATGAACCTCATCTTCGATGCGAGCTGCATGTCGAGTTTGCGCAGGTAGGTCATGCCCTGCGAGGCATCAGGGTTCAGCACCACGACGGCCTCACCGAAGAGCAGGCCGTTCTTGGTGCCGCCGAAGCTGAGCACGTCGACGCCGGCATCGCTCGTGAAGGCGCGCAGCGGCGCATCCAGGTGGGCGGCGGCGTTGGCGACACGGGCGCCGTCCATGTGCACGCGCATCCCGAGCGAGTGCGCGTGGTCGGCGATGGCGCGCACCTCCTCGACGGTGTAGCAGGTGCCGAGTTCCGTGGTCTGCGTGATCGACACGGCCAGTGGCTGTGCGCGGTGCTCGTCCCCCCAGCCCCACGCCTGCTTGTCGATCAGCTCGGGTGTGAGCTTGCCGTCCGGGGTCTCGACCGTGAGCAGCTTCAGCCCGCCGACCCGCTCCGGGGCGCCGTTCTCGTCGGTGTTGATGTGGGCCGTTGCGGATGCCACCACCGCTCCCCAGCGCGGCAGCATCGACTGCAGCGCGGTCACGTTCGCCCCGGTGCCGTTGAACACCGGATACACCTCGACGCCCTCGCCGAACTGCTGCGCGAACACCTCGTGCAGGCGGTCCGTGTAGGCATCCGCCCCGTAAGAGATCTGGTGACCGCTGTTCGCAGCGACGATCGCGTCGATGATCTCCTGATGCGCGCCGGCATAGTTGTCGGAGGCGAACGCGCGGGAGTCGGGGTCGTGCAGTCGAAGTGTCATGATGCATCCATCTTCGCGGATGCCCGACACGCCCCGAAATCGCGATATCACTTTACGATGGGTGCATGGATACTGCTCCGCAGCGGCCCGACGCGGCGCCGTTCGCGTACTCGGGCGCCCGAGTCGACATCGACGAGCGGCCCGCGCGGGTGATCAGCGGCGCGTACGGGATCGCGGCGATCGCCGTTCTCGTGGTGATCGCGATCATCGCGATCATGCAGGGCCAAGCGCGGTTCGTCATCCTTCCGATCCTCGCGATCGCGGTCGTGCTCGGCTCACTGGTGATCGTGCAGCCGGGCGAGGCGCGGGTGATCCAGCGGTTCGGCCGCTACGTCGGAACGGTTCGCCGCCCCGGCCTCTCCTGGGTGCTGCCGTTGACCACCCGGCGCAAGATGAGCGTGCGCATCCGCAACTTCGAGACGAAGCGCCTCCGAGTGAACGACGCGGAGGGCAACCCGGTGGAGATCGCCGCGATCGTCGTCTGGCAGGTGACCGATACGGCCAAGGCCGTCTACGCGGTGGATGACTACCTCGACTTCGTCGCAGTGCAAGCCGAGTCGGCGGTGCGGCAGATCGCGAACGCCTATCCGTACGACGCCGCCGGCGAGGATCGCATCTCGCTCCGTGACTCCACCGACGTGGTGGCGAGCGAGCTCTCGCACGAGGTCACGATGCGGGTGGCGCTCGCCGGAATCGAGATCGTCGAGGTGCGGATCAGCCACCTCGCCTACGCGCCGGAGATCGCGCAGGCGATGCTGCGCCGCCAGCAGGCCGCGGCCGTCGTGCAGGCGCGTTCGCGCATTGTGGAGGGCGCGGTCGGCATGGTCGAGATGGCCCTCGATCGCCTGAATGACAGCGACTACGTCACGCTCGACGACGAGCGCAGGGCCGCGATGGTCAGCAACCTGATGGTGGTGCTGTGCAGCGACCAGCCGGCCTCCCCCATCGTCAACGCAGGAACGCTGTACTCGTGATGGATGCCACTCTTCGCCAGGTCAATGCCTCGGGCGCCGGCTCGGCCTCCCGCGCAGATCGCGGGTGATCACGATGAGCGTGGAGCGCAAGAACGTGCTGCTGCGGCTCGACCCGGCGGTGCACGACGCGATCGCGCGGTGGGCATCCGGTGAGCTGCGCAGCGTGAACGCGCAGATCGAGATCCTGCTCCGGGATGCCCTCAAGCAAGCGGGCAGGCTGCCCAAGGAGGTCGCTCCGCTGCCCAAGCGCGGCCGGCCGCCCCGGAGCTGACCGCGCACTCTCGGTGGCACGAACCCGCACGCTCGGGAGGAGGAACCCGCACTCTCGGGAGGGGGAACCCGCACCCTCGGGAGGAATCCTGAGGGGATTCGAGGGATACGCGCGACCCTAAAGTGATATCGTTTTTTTGTGCCTGGGAATGAGCCCTCCATCGTGCCGCCTGAGGCGCCGACGGCGGCCGCGCCTGCGCTGCAGGTCAGCGGGCTGACGGTCGCCTACGGGCAGCAGATCGCCGTCAATGGTGTGAGCCTGCAGATCGAGCGCGGCGAGATCTTCGGCCTTCTCGGCCCGAACGGCGCCGGCAAGACGAGCACGCTCGGTGCGATCGAGGGGCTGATCCACCCGCGAGCAGGCACCGTGACGGTCGACGGGATGGATGCCCGCCAGCACCCCACCGAGACGAAGGCGCGTCTCGGGGTGCAGTTGCAGACATCCAGCTTCCAGGCCGAGCTCAGCATCGAGCAGATCGCTAACCTGTACGGCGGCCTGTACGGTGTGCGACTCACGCGGGAGCGCATCAGGCAGAGGCTCGACGAGATCGGGCTCGACCAGGAGCGAGGCAAGCGGTTCAAACAGCTCTCCGGCGGGCAGCAGCAGCGGCTGGCGCTGTACATCGCGACCATCCACGACCCGCTTCTCCTGC
Source organism: Humibacter ginsengiterrae (assembly GCF_054780115.1). Taxonomy (NCBI): domain Bacteria; kingdom Bacillati; phylum Actinomycetota; class Actinomycetes; order Micrococcales; family Microbacteriaceae; genus Humibacter; species Humibacter ginsengiterrae. The sequence goes on along the minus strand of NZ_BAAGWY010000014.1, from coordinate 68,342 downwards.
TGCTCGACGAGCCCACCGCCGGCCTCGACCCGCAGTCGCGCAGGGCGCTCTGGTCCCGCATCGAGCAGTTGCGCAAGCGGGGCAGCAGCATCCTGCTGACCACGCACTCCATGGAGGAGGCGCAGGCGGTGTGCGACCGCGTCGCGATCATCGATCACGGCGCGCTGCTCACGGAGGGCACCCCTGCCGACCTGATCGCGAAGCACAAGGACGATCCCAGAGTGCTTGCCGTCGCACACGGAAACGTCACGCTCGAGGATGTCTTCATCGGCCTGACGGGAAGTGAGATCCGTGACTGACGTCGCCTTCCATCGTCCACCGCTCGGGCTGGCCATGCGCTCGCTGCTGCGCGCCGACGCCATCGTGCTGATGCGCAGCCGGATCGCGACGGTGCTGAGCCTCGCGCTGCCCGTCGTCATCATCATCGTCACGAGTTTCAACAAGAACGTGAACCGGCTGGGCAATCCCAGCCTGGTCATCGGGCTCGCCATCACGCTCGGTCTGCTCGCCTCGTGCCTGCTCGGTTACAGCCTCGGGCTCGCCCGCGACCGCGAGATCGGCGTGCTTCAGCGGCTCCGCGTCACGCCGGCGCCGACCTGGACGATCATGACGAGTCGCATCGTCGTGCAGATCGTCACCAACCTCATCTCCTCGCTCATCGTGCTGATCGTCGGAGTGATCCTCCACGGCCTCGCGCCGAGTTTCGGCCAGTACGTGCTCGTGCTCGTGGTCGCCGTGCTCGGCGCCGCGGTGTTCCTGTCGATCGGTCAGGCGCTCGTGGGGCTCGTTCCCTCAACGGGCGCGATCAACGCCATCGGGCGCATCCTCTTCATCCTGCTCGTACTGGTCGGGATCCTCGGCGGAACGGGCGTGCTCGGCGATGTCATCAAGTCGATCGCGGGATGGACGCCCGTCGGCGCCCTGATGACGCTCTTCAGCGACGTGCTCAACGGCACCGGATGGAGCGAGCAGGATCTGTACGCACTGCTGGCCTCCCTGGGCTACGTGGTCGTGTTCGCGTTCATCGGCATCCGCTGGTTCCGCTGGGAGGCCCGGTGAATCTATCTCGCCCTTCGGGCACGCGAGAAGGGCGGCACCCCGCTTCTCACACTCGATCGCGAACTCGCCTCACAGCTGGACGAGGCGGAGCCTCTCGCGTAGGCGAGGTTCACGCCCGGAACGATCCCGGCCGGGGCTGGATCCAGTCGGGATTCGAGTATCCGCTCTCCCACGGAAACCGGCCGTTCTTGTCGTCGTAGGTCAGCTGAAGCAAGGGAACGGAGCACCAGTCCGCCTTCTGGTAGAAGCGGTTCGCAGCGAACGCGATCTCTCCCGGATTCGGCACCTCCTCCACAGTCACCCGGTGCGACCACTGCTCGAACGTCAGCAACTCGCCGGGAAAGAGCACCCGGCCATCGCGCACCTGGTCCGCGACATCGTTGAGAAGAGCGCCGGCGGTGTTCTGATCGATGCCCATGACGAGCAACTCCGGGTGCCCGATGCCGAACAGGCCGATGGTGTACGCGAACGACGGCAATTGAATCCGCGAGTCGCCGATCACGTATGGGATGAACACACCACGCGTGCGAATGATCTCGGCGGTGTTCTTGTCTTCCTGGTCGGGCCATGCCTGCTCGGCCGGGGTAGGAATGATGGTCATCGTGTCCTCCCTGTGACGGAACTTTGATGACCGGAACGTTAGAACGCACGTACGACACCACGGTGGCGGCCGAGAAGAACTCTCGCGGCCGGGTGCCGTGATCAGCCCAGCGACGTGCCCGTGATGCCCTTCGTCGACTCGATGGTGTCGCCCATCTTCTTGTTCAGCGCCTCGTAGAACATCGAGAGCGGAAACTCGTCGTCGAGCACGGCATCCGTGTACCCCTTCGGCGCGCCGGCGAGAACCTCCTCCGGCAGGCCCGTCGCCCACACGGATGCCGGGTTCGGCGCGAGCACGCCGCTCACCAGCTCGTAGGCAGCCAGCCAGTGCGCCGTCTTGGGGCGGTCGATCGAGCGCCAGTACAGCTCGTTGATGGTGTCGCTGAGCGAGACGACCGCGTCACCGACGGCATCCCAGTCGATGGAGAGCTGCGTGTCGGTCCAGTCGAGCACGTGGTGCTGGTGCAGCCACGCGAACAGCAGCTGCCCGCCGAGCCCGTCGTAGTTGCGCACCCGGCTGCCCGTGATCGGGAACCGGAAGATGCGGTCGAACAGGATGGCGTAGCGCACGAGGGAGGCGTGCTCCAGGATGCTGCGCTGGTCATCCGTGAGTTTCCCGCGCGGCATGGCGCCGAGCGTCTTCTCAAGCCGGTACGCCTCGCGGTACGCGGTGAGGTCGCAGCGCAGTTCCTCGAGGGAGTACAGGAAGTACGGCATGCGCTGCTTGATCATGAACGGGTCGAACGGAAGGTCGCCGCGCATGTGGGTGCGGTCGTGGATGATGTCCCACATCACGAACGTCTCCTCGATGAGCGACTGGTCGTCGAGCAGGCGCGCGGCCGGCTCGGGCAGGTCGAGCTTCGTGATGTCGGATGCCGCCCGCACGACCACGCGGTAGCGAGCGGCTTCGCGGTCCTGGAAGATCGCGCCCCAGGTGAAGGTGGGCAGCTCGCGCATCGCCACGGTCTCGGGGAACAGCACGGCGGAGTTCGTGTCATAGCCCGGCGTGAAGTCGATCAGCCGCAGCGAGACGAACAGCTTGTTGCCGTAGTCGGTGCGCTCGAGCTCCGCGACGAACTCGGGCCAGATCGTCTCGACGATCAGAGCCTCGACGTGGCGGTCCGGCGACCCGTTCTGCGTGTACATCGGGAACACCACGAGGTGCCGGAGGCCGTCTATGCGGTGCTGCTGCGGCTGGAAGGCGACGAGCGAGTCGTAGAAGTCGGGCACGCCGAATCTGCCGTCCACCCAGTGCTCGAAGTCCGCCTGCAAGGCGGCGAGATAGTCGGCGTCGTGCGGGAACAGGGGTGCCAGGTCGCGGATCGAGTCCACGATGGTGGCGACGTGAGCGCGCGCATCCGCGTGACGGTCGGCATCCGGGATCGAGCCGTCCTTGACCTGGTCGGCCTGGATGCTCGTGGCCGCGCTCTTCAGTGCCAGCCACGCCGGGTCGGCAGCGATGGTCGCCAGGCGTGCGGCATCCGTGGCCTCGTCGGCTCCCGTGGGAAGAACGATGGACATGACGAGACCTCCTCGAACGTGAATTCTCTTGCGTCTCCTTCGAGCGTAACGACGAGGTTCGAGGATGAGTTTGCCGAGTTGGCGTTCAGAGTTGCGTCTCTGAGCGAAAGCACGCAACGACGTTGCGTTCAGCCAATCGGGTACTCCACGTACGCGAAGCGCGCGCCGTCGGGCGACCAGCTCGCGACGTTCATGGTGCCCTGACCGCCGAAGAGGTCGACGACGTCGACCGGTTCCCCGCCGTCGGGATCGATGCGTCGGATGCGCACCCGCTCGTTCGCCGGATGCCCGACCACCCCCGGCGGGTAGCTCACGTACACGAGGTCCCGACCTCCGGGCGCAACGTGCGGGAACCAGTTCACCCGTTCGTCGAACGTGAGCTGCTCGATGGCCGACCCGTCCGGCTTGCAGCGGAACAGCTGCGCATGGCCGGCATCCTTCGACTCGCGCTCCGAGTTGAAGTAGATCCACTCGCCGGTCGGGTCGAACTCGGCGCCGTCGTGCGGGGCATCCGAGTGCGTGAGCTGCGTGTCATCCGCTCCATCGATGCCGATCGTGAAGACGTTGGTGCGAGCCGGGGTGCCCGGGCCTGGATTGGGGCCCAGCGGTTCGAGTCCGATGTAGGAGAGGGTTCGGCCGTCGGGCGAGATGCCGTGGAGGTAGTGGTTGAACGGATGCGCGTGCTCACGCGTCACGCGGCGGGTCGCGCCGTCGGCGAGCGAGACCTGGTGGATGTGCTTGTCCTCGGCCGATATGTAGAGGTAGCGGCCGTCGGGCGAGACGACGTGGTCGTTGTTCGAGCTGTCGATGTCGCCGGTGGGCACGGGCTCGACGTCGCCGCCCGCGACGGGGATGCGGTGGATCAGGCCGTCCTGGTTGAAGACCAGCCACTCCTCGTCGCCCCAATACGGCGAGACCGTCCAGTTGGGCGCCTCGAAGACCGTGTGGGCGCTCTCATGCACGGTGCGACGTTCGCCGGTCGCGATGTCGACGACGACGAGCCTCGAGATCTGACCGGGTTCCAGGGTGCGCCACGCGCGCGTTGCCATCTCGTCTCGCTTCCGTTTGGTTCACCGGGCCCGCTCAACCAAAGGTAGCCGCACCCTGTCTCCCTCGGCCGCCCGCCCCACCTCCCGTTCAAGTCGCAAAGTCTGCCGCTATCGCGGCCTCATAACGGCAGACTTTGCGACTTGAACGGGGAGGACTGCAGCGTTCGCCGGACGGCGCAGCCGCCCGGCGTCGGCACAAGCGGCTGACAAGATGGGTACGTGACGGTGATGGGCGTGATCCGCAGGTGGACGCCCGTCGGCGTGCCCGTGATCGCCGCGATCGCGCTTGTGCTGGCGTGGGGCACGAAGCCGGGGATCGGGCTCGCCATCCTGCTCGCGGTCATCCTCATCGGCGCCATCCTCGTGGCCGTTCATCACGCCGAGGTGATCGCGCACCGGGTCGGCGAGCCGTTCGGGTCGCTCATTCTCGCGGTCGCCGTGACCATCATCGAGGTCGGCCTCATCGTGTCGCTCTCGGCCGGAGGCGACGAGCACGCGGCGACGCTCGCCCGCGACACCGTGTTCTCGGCGTTCATGATCACGACCACGGGGATCGTCGGCCTTGCGATCCTGGTCGGCGCACTCAAGTTCGGCACGGTGCGCTTCAACTCGGAAGGGTCGGGCGCTGCGCTCGCCACGGTGTCGACGCTCGCGGTGCTCTGCCTCGTGCTGCCGGACTTCACCGAGGCATCCGGCCCGCGGTTCTCGCCGACGCAGCTCACGTTCGCCGCGATCGCGTCGCTGGCGCTGTACGTGCTGTTCGTCATCACGCAGACGATCTCGCACCGGCGCATCTTCCTGCCGGTGAGCGAGTCGGGCGGCGTGATCGGCGAGGATGACGACGAGGAGGATCACGGCGAGCCGCCCACCCTCGGCGCGGCGCTGATCAGCCTCGTGCTGCTGCTCGTTGCGCTCGTCTCCGTGGTCGGCCTGGCCAAGCTCGAGTCTCCGTCGATCGAGGGCGGTGTGGTGGCGCTCGGGCTTCCAGAGTCTGTGGTCGGCGTGATCATCGCGCTGGTCATCCTTCTGCCGGAGGGCATCTCAGCGGTGCGCGCGGCGCGGCGCAATCACATCCAGACCAGCCTCAACCTCGGCCTCGGGTCGGCCATGGCGAGCATCGGGCTGACGATTCCGGCGGTCGCCGTGGCATCCATCTGGATGCCCGGGCAACTGGTGCTCGGACTCGGCGACACGCAGATCGTGCTGCTGCTGCTCTCGATCGTGGTGAGCATCCTGACCGTCGTCCCCGGCCGTGCGACGAAGCTGCAGGGCGGCGTGCACTTAGTGATCTTCGCGGCGTTCCTGTTCCTGTCGGTTTCGCCGTAGGGAGCAGCGGGCCCGCTGCCGGCCCTGGAGCGCGTAGAACCTGTCAAGCGAGCGGCATATGCGGATGAATCGACTTGCAATTTCGGTGACATCGTGATCTACGACGCGAGATCCGCGTAATTCCGCGGGAAAACGGCTCCCAGGGCTCTCGGATGCTCTGTGCACACCCCGTCCAGTGCTACTGAGTACCGTGTCGGAGTCGTCGGATTTTTCGGCATTGCGCCCCGACAAAACCCCCTTGGGTGGGATGCCGTTCTGACGAACGCCCCGACCCGACGGACGCCGCCTGCTGCGTCTGAGGGGCGTCTTGCCGGTGCGCGTTCCGCGCGCCAGGCCACCGTCGTGCCCCCACACGGCGGTGTGCCGGCATGACGCGAGGTGCGCCGGATTCTCACCGAACCGGGCGTGCAGCAAGGGGTGAGCCCGACCCGCCCGGATGCTGAGGCGCGCGTGAGTGCGTGTGTCAGGCATCCGTTGCCCGGATGACGCGTGCGCGCACCCGGGTGGACGACGCGGGGAAGCCCCGATCATTGGAACCCTTTGACCTTCCTCACGCGTATTGCCCCCGAAAGCCTCCGAAACACCCTCCGCCCCCTCCTCGGCAAGTCCGCCCGTCACCGCCGTGCCAGCGCGATCGCGCAGCACAAGCGAGCACTGCTCGTCACCTCGGCGGCCATCGTCGCCGTGGGAGCCGTCGTCACTCCGGTGGTCATGCAGAACGCCTACGCCGAGCCGGCCAAGCAGACGACCGGCGCGGCATCCGAAGTGCAGAAGGGTTCGCCGATCGCGGCGATGGCCATTCAGCACAAGGCCGCGCAGGACTCGTTCGATGCACTCGCCGTCGCGCAGATCACCGCCGAGCAGGTGCAGGGACGTGCTGACACGACCGAACTGAACAACGCGATCTCCGCGCTGAAGAACAACTACTCGTCGGATGCCGGCACTTTGCACAAGCTGACCGTCGCCGCGAACGACGCTGTCGAGAAGGCCGCCGTGGCCGCCCAGGCACACGACGCCGCGGTCGCAGCGGCGCAGCAGGCGGCAGCGGAAGCAGCAGCCAAGGCTGCCGCCGAGGCGCAGGCCGCGGCCCAGGCGCTCGCGCAGGCCAACACACCGGATGGCGCCCGCGCCGTCGCGCAGTCGATGATGTCCAGCAAGTACGGCTGGGGCAGCGACCAGTTCCAGTGCCTGAACAGCCTGTGGAACCGCGAGTCCGGCTGGAACTACCAGGCCTACAACTCCGGGAGCGGCGCCACGGGCATCCCGCAGGCCCTTCCCGGCTCGAAGATGGCCGCCTTCGGCAGCGACTGGGCGACGAACGCCGCAACGCAGATCGCGTGGGGTCTCAGCTACATCTCCAACTCCTACGGCACGCCGTGTGCCGCGTGGGGTCACTCGCAGTCCTCCGGCTGGTACTGATCCTTCTGGCCGCTCCGCCCTGAGGCACGGCCGCTCCTGTTCTGCCAGAGCTGCAGCCGCTCGTTGGCATCGAGATCTCGTCTCACTGACAAAGAATGCGATTCGTTTCGGCGCTAAGAGCACTTTCTGTCAGTGAGACGGGGCCCGCGTGTAGCCCGCGTGGTCCCCGCATGCTGCGAGCACTCGAAGCGTCGCAGGACGCAGCTCAATGGGTCACGGCGAGCAGCGCGGCGAGCGGTGCGGGCAGGCATCCGTTCGCGACGGCGGTCGCGGTGAGCGCCTCGGCGTAGCGCAGTTTGCGCCTGGCGCCGCTGCCGAGGAAGCGCCGCAATTGCGCCTCGAGCGGATGCCCGCGCCACGCCGGCTGCGCCTGCAACGTGCGGAAACGGGCCAGGTCGCCTTCGGCTTCGAGCACGCGCTCCGCCTCTGATGCGCCCACGGCACGAATAAGTTCGTCCTCGAGGTCCTCGACGCACACGAAGAGTCGCAGGTCGACGCCCGTGTCGATCGCTCCGCGACGGAGCACCTCGACCTCACGCGCGTCGCACAGCGCGGCGATCGGCACGTCGCTGTGCTTGGTGTGGAGTCCGGCGAGAACCCGTGCTGCCGCGTGAGCTCCGCCGATCGGAACGACGACAACGCCTTCGGCGCGAAGGTCCCTGCCGGTTCCAGCAGCAGCCGTCTCCACCGCGATCTGATCACTGACGCCTTCGACGAGGACCAGGGATGCCGCACCACCGACCCTCGCGAGGGCCGCGGCGGTGGCGCGGGTGGTGGCATCCGGACCGCTCTCGTATCGCGCGGAGGCGCCGCCGCGGGATCCGGGCACGGGCGCACGGGTCATGACCTCGTGAACTTTCGACCGCTCGGCACGCCGTCAGCATAAGCGGGCCGGCGTGCGGCGGCGTGCCGGCGGACGGCAAGTAGGCGGGCCGGCGGGCGGCATGGAGGCGGGCCGGCGGGCGGCAAGGAGGCGGGCCGGCGGGATGGCGGCGGGCCGGCCGGGTGCATGGTTCAGGTCTCACTAGATGTGGCCTCCTGGCCCCCAACCCGCAACTTCTGCGACATGCCGGGAACGTGTGTCGCAGAACCGGTGGGATCCGCGGCCAGTGAGCCGCAGGTTCTGTGACGCGGTCTGCGGGGTCAGAGCGCGGGACTCGGTGAAGTAGCCCGCACGTCGGCCGGGCCGCCGCGACTCGCACCGATCGCGACATCGAGCGCCCCGTTCGTCCTGCAGACTGCAGGAGTGGACGCAGGATCCGCCAGAGCGAACTCCGGCATGAGTGGCAGCCCGGCGGCCGTTGTCATCGCTGCGCTCGCGGAGGTGGCGGATGCCGGTGACGCCGTGTTCTTGCAGCGCTTCTTCAAGACCGGACCGGGCGAATACGGCGAGGGCGACGTCTTCATCGGTGTGCGCGTGCCGGCGGTGCGCGCGGTCGTGAAACGGCTCGGGCCTCTGTCGCTCGAAAGCATCGCGGAACTGCTCGGGAGCCACGTGCACGAGCACCGGCTTGCGGCGCTCGTGGCACTGAATGCGCTGTTCGCCCGGGCATCGGCATCCCGCACCCGTGACGACGACCAACGAGAGCGCCTCGCAGCGTTCTACCTGAACGCTGTGCGGGCAGGACGCGTGAACAACTGGGACCTCGTCGACGCCTCCGCCGAGTACGTGCTCGGCGAGTACCTCCTCGACCGGCCGCGGTTCATCCTGTTCGAACTCGCCGACTCCGACGACCTGTGGTGGCGCCGCGTCGCGATGCTGTCGACCTTCGCGTTCATCAAACGCGGGGATGCCTCGACCACGCTCGAACTGGCATCCATGGTGCTCGACACCGGCGACCGCCGCGATCTGACGCAGAAGGCGGTCGGATGGATGCTCCGCGAGGTCGGCAAACGCGTCGACCGCGGGCTGCTCATCGGCTTTCTCGACGAGAACGCCCACCGGATGCCGGCCGTGATGTTGTCGTACGCGACGAAGCACCTCGGCGCGGACGAGCGCGCGGCGTACCGGGCGGCGCGCATCCGCTGAGCCAGCGCTCCTGGGCGTCCACCGTGGCCGCATCCTTCGACACCTTCGACAGGGCGGTGCGCCATTGTCGCCCCGGTTGCAGCCTTCATTACTCATTGACAAACTTCCTTACCTTGAGATAGAAAGTTACAGCGGTCGCTCGTACCGGAGGGTCGGGCGAGTATCCGCACCCCACTCGACAGCGCCGACAGTCGCGGCGACGCCGACTCAACGAGGAGTAGTAGAGAATGCCAAGCAATCGCGGGTCATCCTTCTTCGCCAGTGCGGCGGGGACCCCCATCACCCGGCGCGGCCTCCTGAAGGCATCCGGTGCCGGGGCGGCAGCCATCGGGCTATCGAGTCTTTTGGCCGCGTGTTCCACGGGCGGCGGATCGTCGTCCGGCGGAAAGGCCACGGTGCGCATGTGGACGTGGTACACGGAGATCAAGGACACGCTTCCCAAGGTGATCTCCGACTTCGAGTCGAAGCATCCGAACATCAAGATCGAGAACCGTATCTTCGGAACGCCCGATCAATACCTGCCGGCGCTGACCGCGGCTGTGTCGGGCGGCGATGTTCCCGAGATCTTCGCTCCGCACGTGCGGGCCATCACCTACGGCGAGCAGGGGATCTCGGCCGATCTCAAAAAGGACCTCGGATCCGACTTCCTCAAGGGATTCTTCAAATCCACGAACGACGAGTACACGAAGGGCGGGAAGCAGTACGCCGTGGGCTTCGAGGCTCAGACGTTCGGCATCTTCTACGACCCGGATCTTCTCGCCAAGGCAGGTGTCGATGGCGAGCCCGAAACCTGGGACGACCTGATCGAGGCCGCGGCCAAGATCAACGCGATCGGAAAGTCGGCCGTCTCGATCAGCTGCAATCCTGGCACGAGCGCCCTCGACTTCTTCCTTCCGCTCATCACGCAGGTGACCGATGATCCCACCTGGTACCTCAAGCTCGATCAGCTCGAGAAGGGGTACAGCTACACCAGCAAGCCGGTCGTCCAGGCGCTCGAGCTCAACGACAAGATCGTCAAGGGCAAGGTGTTCCAGCCCGGCACCACGGGAACCTCCGGCGACCAATCGCAGCAGCTGTTCTACACCGGTGGCGCCGCCATGTTCTTCGCTGGGTCGTGGACGCCGTCTGGGCTGATCACGAATGCGTCGCCCGACTTCGTCAAGCGCTACAAGATCATGAAGACGCCGGCGATCAAGAGCGGCGCCAGACACTGGACGGCTGACCAGGCTGGAGCAGGTCTGGCGGTCTCGGAGACGAGTAAGAACAAGGATGCGGCGCTCACGTTCCTCAAGTACCTGTACTCGGAGGGCGTCTACTCGAACCTCATGAACGCGTCCAATGCGATGCCTTCTACGCAGGCTGCGGTCGAGCAGATCACCGAACCGCATGTGAAACAGATGGCGGGATGGCTGACCGACGGGTGCCCACACATCCCATTCGGTTCCGGATCGTCGGCGGCAGGCGACCCGTTGCAGAAGATCTTCGACCAGACGGCCACGCCGGCCGAGGTGGCGAAGCAGATGCAATCGGCCGTCGAGAACGCCAGAGGCTGAGTGAGGACGCCTTCATGAGCACCTCCTCATCGACGCTGCGCGCCGGGATACGGCAGGCGCCGCGCTCCGGTGCGCGGCTCTGGAAGCTGCAGCGTTCCGAGCGACTCGCCGGCTACGGCTTCATCGTTCCGATCACCGTGCTTTTCGTGCTCTTCGTGGGCTGGCCGATCGTCTTCGCGATCTACCTCAGCTTCACCAGGTGGAGCGGGTTCGGTGCCCCGAATGTCATCGGGCTCGACAACTACACGCGGATGTTCAGCGATCCGGTCGCGGCGACGGCATTCGGTAACACGCTGCTCTTCGCGATCATCACGACGGTGCTTCAGACGGTCATCCCGCTGATCATCGCCGTGCTGCTCTCCAACGTCTGGCGCGGTCTGAGTGTGGTCGTTCGTACGATCCTCTTCATTCCGGGCATCATCTCGTTCGTCGTCTCCGGCGTGCTGTGGAAGCTGATCTACGACCCGAATCTCGGAACGCTGAACAACCTGCTGAAGGCGATCGGACTCGGAGCCTTGCAGCAGCACTGGCTCTCCGACCCTGCAGTGGTGCTGCCCTCGATCATCGTCGTGTCGTTGTGGGGCGCTGTCGGGATGAACATGCTGATCTTCTTCGCGGGCATCCAGGGCGTCGATCCTACGTACTACGAGGCTGCGCAGGTCGACGGGGCGAATCGGCTTCAGCAGTTCTGGTACGTCACGATGCCGAGTCTTCGTGTCGTCACGGCGATCGTCATCAGCCTGAACCTCATGAACGGGTTCAAGGTGTTCGATCTCATCTACGTGATGACAGCGGGCGGTCCCAACCACGCCTCAGAGGTCTTCGGTACCTACCTGTACAGCCTCGCTTTCGGCTCGACAGCCGGATCGATTCCGCAGCTCGGCTACGGCAGCGCATTCAGCGTGATCGTCATGCTCCTCTGCGGTGTCGCCGTGCTCGTGCAGATCGTGCTCTCGAGAAGGGCGAGCCGATGACCGCCCTCCTGAGCCGTGCCGAGGCCGCCTCCTCCGCGGTGGGCGCCAAGGCGGTCCGCCGCAGGCGATTCCCCGTGGGTCGGTCGTTCGTCGCGTTCATTCTTCTAGCCGTGGCCGCCTTCACGATCTTCCCTCTAATCTGGCTGGTACTCACTTCCATCAGACCGGCGAACACGGTGTTCGGCGGGAGCATCTGGCCGACCTCGGTCTCGCTTGACGCCTATGCGAAGGCGTGGAGCTCGACGGATTTCGGGCTGCACTTCGCCAACAGCCTTTGGATCACCCTGGCGACCGTGCTCGGCGTAGTCGTCTTCGCATCGCTCGCCGGATACGCGTTCGCCAAGCTGCGTTTCCCCTTCAAGAACGTCATCTACGTGATGCTGCTCGCCACGCTCATGATGCCGTCCACGTCGCTGATCATTCCGCTCTATCTGCAGCTGAAGAGCTTCGGGCTGCTGAACAGCCAGGTGGGGCTGCTCGTGCTTTACGTCTCGAGTTCGGCGCCGTTCTCCATGTTCTTGATGAGAGCCTTCTTCGAGACCCTGCCCGACGAGCTCGTGCAAGCCGCCCGCATCGACGGTGCGGGTGAGTTCCAGATCTTCTGGCGCATCGTTCTCCCGCTGGCCCGGCCGGGACTCGCCACGGTGATCATCTTCCAGTTCCTGCAGACCTGGAACGAGTTCATCTACGCAAATACCGTGCTGCAGAACACAGAAGAACTGCCACTGCAACCCGTGCTGTTCGGACTTGTCGGCCAATACCAGACCGACTGGCCGACGCTCTGCGCCGGTCTGACCATGTCCATAGTCCCCGTCGTGCTCGTCTACGTCTGGATGCAGCGCCAGTTCGTCGCGGGAATGACACTCGGAGCCGTCAAGAACTGACGCCGGTACCACCACTGCGGCGCATCGTGTCTGTGCGCCGCCCATCACCCCGCCCTGGAGAAGAAACATGCCCATTCAGAACATCCAGCTCAACGTCGCCGACGTCGCCCGCTCGGTCGCCTTCTACCGCGACTTCATCGGCGCGGTACCCGTGGGCGAGGTGAGCGATGATCGCGCGGTGCTCGATGTGGTCACGGCGACCATCGAGCTCGTGCGACCGGCTGAGAAGGTGGAGTCGACCTGGATGGCGGATGACCTCCAGCGCGGTTTCCGTCATGTCGGCTTCAAGGTCAGCGGTCTGGATGCTCTCGCCGAAAGATTGCATGCGGCGGGCGTGCCCTTCCACCTCGATCCGCTCGAAGCCGAAGGCGATGTGCGGATCACGTTCTTCTTCGACCCCGATGGCACGCTTCTCGAGTTCGTGGAGCGTGACCTGAAATACAACACGGTGGTCGACGAGGATCTGGTCAGTGCCGAGTACGCGCTAGGAGTGCCGGAGCGGCCGCGTTTCGATCACATCGCCGTTACGGTGGAGGACTTCGACGCCACGAAGGAGCACTACCGGCCGTTCGGCTTCAAGCATCACGGCACCATCCTTCAGCCACACGATCCGCGTGGATTCCGCATCGACTACCTCAAAGGCGGGGACACGGTGCTCGAGGTCTTCACCTATCAGACGGCGAAGCAAGGGCGCCGGCCGCAGCTCGAGGCGCCAGGGTACGTGGCGGCTCGCCTGCAGGGATCCGCGGTGGGGGACGCGGTGGTAGGCGAAGCCGCCGACGGCGTCGTCTACGCCGACCCGGACGGATTCACCTACTCGGTGAGCGAATGACGACGGCGCCGGACGATCCGGACTGGATGCGGCCGCTCGGAGCCACCGGTCTGATGGTCTCCGCTGTCACGGCGGGAGGCGGCCCACTCGGCAGCATGCCCGAGAACTTCGGCTACGAGGTTGCCGAAGCGGACGCGGTCGGGCTCGTGCGCGACATCCTCGACAGCCCGATCCGCACGATCGACACCTCGAACGGTTACTCGGGCGGGGCCAGCGAACGCCGGATCGGCCTCGGCATCACCGAGTACACCCAGCAGCATGGCGGACTCCCGCGCGATTCCCTCGTCATCACGAAGGCCGATGCACGCGACGGTGACTACTCCGGTGCGCGAGTGCGGGCATCCGTAGCCGAGAGCAGTGCGCGGTTGGGCATCGAGCCACTGCCGCTCGTTCACCTGCACGATCCGGAGTTCCACGACTTCGAGACCATGACCGCACCCGGTGGCGCGGTCGACACGCTGGCGCGCCTACGGGACGAGGGCATCGTCGGGCACATCGGACTCGCGGGCGGAGACGTGCGCCAGATGGCGAGGTACCTGGCGCTCGATGTGTTCGAGGTGCTGCTCGTGCACAACAGGTGGACGCTCGTCGACCACAGCGCGAAGGACCTCATCGAAGACGCCAAGGCGCGGGGCGTTGCCGTCGTCAATGCGGCGATCTATGGAGGCGGCATCCTCGCCGCCCCCGAGCGCGGACTGACGTCGTACGGGTATCGGCCGGCGCGACCGGAGACGCTCGCAGCCATCGCTCGGATGGATGCTCTTGCCCGAACGAACGGGACGGACCTCGCGACGGTCGCGCTGCAGTCGTCGTTGCGCGACCCGCTCGTGACGACGACGGTCGTCGGCTTCAGCAAGCCGGAACGGATCGACTCGATCCTTGCGGCGACGTGTGTCGATCTTTCCGATGAGTTCTGGGACGAGATCGACGCGTTGCTCCCATCCCCCGAGAACTGGCTCGACGCCGAATCCTGACCCCGCGCGACGCTCGTCGACTCACGCGCCGGGCGTCGCGCGTCCTGTACACCGATCTGTCCGTAGAACCGCCCATGAAGGAGACACCCATGCCACTCGTCCGTATCGACATGCACGCGAGCCTCGCCGACAAGCAGAAAGCGATCAGCGCCGCGGTGCACGACGGCCTCGTGAACGGCCTGCCCATGCCGGCCGATGACCTGTTCCAGATCTTCCGACTGCATCAAGCCGGCGAACTCGTGTTCACGACGACGTTCCCGGATGCCGCGCGCACAGACATCCTCTATATCCAGATCCTGCTCGCGAACATCTACCAGCCCGACGACAAGCAGCGCATGTACGACGCCGTCGTGGGCAACCTGGTCGAAGCTGGGGTCAAGCCGGACAACATCTTGATCGCTCTCACGGAGAACGCCGGGTCCGACTGGTTCGCGCCATCGAAGGACTGGACGCCCGTGCCGGCCGAGGCGACGGCATGAGCAGCCGCGCCGATTTTCCGGCGGACTTCGCGTGGGGAACCGCGACCGCCGCGTACCAGGTCGAGGGCGCCGGGGGTGAGGGCGGACGCACGCCCAGCATCTGGGACACGTTCGCGTGTGTGCCTGGCGCGATCGCCGACGGCACCACGGGAGACGTCGCCGACGACCACTATCACCGGTTTCTCGAGGATGTCGACGTGATGGCTGCGATGGGCGTCAACTCCTACCGGTTCTCGATCTCGTGGTCGCGGTTGCTCCCGAACGGCGGAGACGCGGTAAACCAGAAAGGAGTCGCGTTCTATCGGGCCCTGGCGAGTGCCCTGCTCGAACGCGGCATCCGTCCGTACGCCACGCTGTACCACTGGGACCTGCCCCAGGATCTGGAGGATGCCGGAGGCTGGCTGGTCCCCGAGACCGCGGAGGCCTTCGCCCGCTACGCCCGTATCGCGGTCCGCGAGCTTGGCGACCTCGTGCACGACTGGATCACGCTCAACGAACCGTGGTGCTCAGCATTCCTCGGCTACGCCTCCGGTGTACACGCCCCAGGAAAACAGGTGGGCTCGGCGGCGGCGCACGCCGTGCACCATCTGCTCCTCGGGCACGGCAAGGCGGTCGCCGCAATCAGGGAGGTGAGCCCCGATGCATCCGTCGGTATCACGCTCAACCTCTATTCGGTCCGCCCTGCTTCCAAACGGGACGTCGACGTCGACGCGGCACGTCGCATCGACGGTCTGCAGAACCGGCTCTTTCTGGAGCCGGTGCTCGCAGGCCGCTATCCGGCCGATGTTCTCGACGACCTGCGCGAGAGGAGCTGGTTCGAGAGCAGGCCGGCAGCAGATGCCGAGACGATCGCGGCGCCGATCGATTTTCTCGGAATCAACTACTACAGCCGTCACACCGCGTTCGCCGGCGACGCCGCCGTAGGTGCGAGCGCGAGCCCGGGCAGCGAGTTCGTACGGTTCGTCGACACAGGTGCGCCGCGAACCCAGATGGGCTGGGAGATCCATCCCGATGGACTGCTCGACGTGCTGGAGCAGGCGAACGCCTATGCGCCGGACCTGCCGCTCTTCGTCACCGAGAACGGCTCCGCCTACGCCGACACGGTGGCGCCGGACGGTTCGGTCGATGACCCGGAGCGCACGGAATATCTTCGACTGCACGTGGATGCCTGCGCTGAGGCATTGCGTCGGCGCCTGCCTCTGCGCGGCTACTTCTGCTGGTCGCTGATGGACAACTGGGAATGGGCGTGGGGGCTCTCGCGGCGTTTCGGACTCGTCCACGTCGACTACGACACGCAGCGGCGAACCGTCAAGACCAGCGGTCGCTGGTTACGCGAGTTCCTCGCCGGCGCCGACCGGGCTGCTGCGTGAGCTCAGGCGCTCGAGTCAGGTGCTCAGGCGCGAAGGTGGTGTGGCGTGAGGTGGCTGTGTAGCACGACGGATGCAGCCCCTCGCGCCGCCGCGCCCGGCCCCGTTTCGCCCATCTCCACCGTCACGGGATGCACCTTGCGCATGAACGCGAGTCGATCGAGCACGTCTCGTACCACCTGAAGGTAGATCGGTCCGGCCACAGCGAACCCAGGGCCGGCGAGAGACACCCGGTCCAGGTCGAAGATGTTCGCGAGCCCGAGCACCCCTGTGCCGAGGTGCCTCGCCGCCTGCCGAACGAGGGTCTCGGCATCGACGTCTCCCGCCATCGCAGCAGCGGCGATGGTGCCGAAGGAAGCCCGCACATCCTCGCCCTCCCGATCTCGAAGATCGAGACGCTCCCACAGCCCGCGATTCTCCCGGGCGTTGCGAACAACAGCGGCCGGGGTGGCCATGACCTCGAGGCATCCGCGGGATCCGCAGAAGCACTCCGGCCCATCGGTGTCGATCGAGAGGTGCCCGATCTCCCCGGCGTTCGAGGATGCGCCGCGATAGACGTCGCCGTTGATCACGATCCCGCACCCGATGCCGGTTGCCATATAGATGGTTGCGAAGTCGTGGGCGGTCGACACCCGACCCGACCAGAACTCTCCCAAGGCAGCGCAGTTCGCGTCGTTCTCGAGGATCACGGGCATTCCGCTGGCCTCGTTCAGCGCAGCCTCGATGGCGAACTGCTCCCACTCGCCGGTCTGGCGAGAAGAGCGGAGGACGCCGCCGGAGGCATCTTGGCGGCCGGCGCCGGAGACGCCGATTCCGATGACGTCGTCGCGTGCTATTCCGTGCTTATCGAGGAACTTCGCGATCTCTCGTGCGACTCGTTCGATCACCGTCTGCGGCTTGCTGCGCCCGGTGCCTGCGAGTGAGTGGCTGTGCAAGGCTGCGCCGTTGATGTCGCACAGCACGATGGAGATGCGGGCGTAGTCGAGAGAAACGCCCAGTGCATAGCGGGATGATGCGTTGAGCTCGAGCAGGACAGGTCGCTTTCCGCCGGTGGACTCCGCGAAACCCGCCTCGACGACGAGGCCGCCGTCGATGAGGGTGCGCACGATCTTCGAGATCGTCGCCTCGGTGAGTCCGGAACGCTCGGAAAGCTCGATGCGGCTCACGCGGCCGCTCGATCGGATGAGGTCCAGAATGGCGCTGCGGGTGTCGGCGGATGAAGCACCCTTGAGTCGGCGAGGCATCTGTCCCCATCCACGATGAATTACTTACCTTAACGAAGTATATTCGTCGTCCGGATTCGATCCGACGCAGCTATTCCGTGGCGTGGGGTACTCAGCCGGCCGCGCCCGGATCGGGGAGCTCATCGGGATACACGATGTCGATCTCGCCATTACGTACAAAGCGTGTGACAACCCGCTACCGCTGCCCTACCGCCGCCGCAGCCCTAACGCGGCGCATCCAGCGAGCACCGCGACCACGGCCGTGACGACCAGGCTGATCTGCTGCCCGCGGTAGAACCCGCCGCTCACGGCTGTCAGCGCGCCGAAGACCGCGACCGCGAGCGCGCCGCCGACCTGGCGACTCGTGTTGAAGACGCCGGAGACCGTCCCTGCCTGCTGCGGCGGTGCGGACTCCAGCAGTACGGCAGTGGTGGGCGGCATGATCAGCGGACCGCCCAGACCGACGGGTACGAGCAGCAGCGCGAGCGCCCAGGTCGGGACATCCGATGGCAGCAGCGCCAGCGCGGTGGATGCCGCTGCCATCAGCGCGAGGCCGGTGACGACGGGGAGTCGCGGGCCGACGCGATCGGTGATGTGCGCCATGAACGGCGTCAGCGTGATCGGCAGGGCGAGCATGGGGAGGAAGACGATGCCGGTCGCGAGGGGTGAGAGGCCGCGATGCGTCTGCAGGTACAGGCTGAAGAGGAACGGCAGTCCGTAGAACCTGACCATGAACCCGAACCCGATCACGACGGCGCTGTCGAGCGCGCGGGAGCGGAACAGGTCGAGCGGCACCATCGGATGCCTGCCTCGCGCCTGTATGACCGCGAACGCCACAGCGGACAGGATGCCCACTGCGAACGCGATCAGCACGCCCGGCGCAAGGAACCCCAAGGTGCCCGCCTCGATGGCACCGTATGTGATGCCGCCCATCGCGAGGATCGCCGCGACTTGGCCCGCCCAGTCGTACGGCACCCGGTGACGAGGACCGGCCGGCCCCCGGCGCAACAGCACAAGGGTCAGCACGGCGACGGGGACGTTGACGAGGAAGATCCACCGCCAGCTGGCCAGGCTGAGCAGGCCGCCCAGCAGCGGTCCCGCCGCGGCAGCGACCGCTCCGCCAGTCGCCCATACCGCCACGGCGCGGGCACGAGCGCGGGCGCCGTCGAACGCGTGCCGGATCAGCGCCATCGACGACGGCATCACAACGGCCGCGCCGATGCCCTGCGCGAAGCGCGCCACGATCAGCACCCCGAGGTTCGGCGCGGCGCCGCACGCGATCGACGCGGCCGCGAACAACGCGACACCGACGCCGAAGGCGCGCCCCGCACCGATCCGGTCGGTCAGCGATCCGGCGGAGAGAAGCAGTGCGGCGAACATCAGGGTGTAGCCGTCCACGACCCGCTGCAGGCCGGCGATGCCGCCGCCGAGCTCCACCCGGATCGACGGCAGGGCGACGTTGACGATCGTCGCGTCGAGCGTGATCACGAAGAACCCCAGCACGGCGGCGACCACTGTCGACACCGTGCCAGTCTGCGGGCGAGGATGCCCGGGCATCCGTCGATCTGTTGCTCTCGTGTTCGAGGTACTCATCGCTCCCCACGAAACCAGCGCTCCGAACGCCCATACAGACTGCGCCTATAGGAGCACTGGGAGGGCGCTGTTCGCCGTTCCGCCGGTTACCGTGGACTCGTGAGCGATGGCGGCGGTCCGCAGCGCGACCTGCGCGAGTTCCTGACGTCGCGTCGCGCGAGGGTCTCGCCGGAGGCGTCCGGGCTGCCGAACTGGGGCACGCGGCGGCGCGTCTCCGGTCTGCGCCGCGAGGAGGTAGCGCTGCTCGCGGGCATCAGCACTGAGTACTACACGCGCCTGGAGCGCGGCCAGGTCGGCGCACTCTCGCCCGCCGTGCTGAACGGCATCGCCACCGCGCTGCAACTGGACCAGGTCGAACGCGACCACTTCACCGTGCTGATCGAGGAGGCGGCATCCGCGCGCTATCGCACTGAGGTCGCCATTCCCGATGAGGGGCCCGCGAGCATCCATCACGCGCTCGATGCCCTCACCGAGGCCGCCGCGTTCGTGCGCAACGAGCGGCTCGACGTGCTCGCGATCAACCGGCTCGGTGCATGGCTCTACGAGCCGCTCCTGCGGCGGGACGACAACCGACGCAACCTCGCCCGGTTCGTGTTCCTCGATCCGGCGTCCCACGACTTCTATCGCGACTGGGATGCCATCGCGCTCGACGCTGCGGGCACTCTACGGGCTCTGCAGAGCCGGGCTCGGTCCGACGCCCAGCTCTCGGCACTCGTCGACGAGCTGAACGAGCGCAGCGAGGAGTTCCGCGCGCACTGGCGAAGCCATGACGTGCGCTCGTACCGCAGCGGACGACAGCCGTTCCACCATCCGGTGGTCGGTGACCTCGAGCTGGACTACGACGCGTTCGAGTCTCCGGCAACGCCGGGCCTGGTCGTCGTGGTCTACACCGCGCCCGACGATGCGGCGCGGGAGAAGCTGCTGGCAACGTCGTCGTAACGCGGCGTCGTCCAACTGTCGCAGGCATCCGTCGCCCGAATACATTCGAGGGGTACGCCTCTCCACCGAAAGCGCCATCGAAGTGAACCACCTGGCCACCCGTCCGATCGAACGGCTGCGCGCCGAGCGCCGCAGCATCAAGTGGCGCCGCTACGCGCCCGACGTGCTCCCGCTGTTCGTGGCCGAGATGGACTTCGAGCCGTCGAAAGCGGTGGTGGATGCCGTGTCCCGCGCGCTCGCAGCCGGGGATACGGGTTACCTGGATGGGCCGGGCCCGCTCGCGCCTGCCTTCGCTTGGTTCGCGGAACGCTCCTGGGGCTGGACCGTCGATCCAGACACGGTGCACCTGGCGACGGATGTCACGGTCGGCATCGTGGAGACGCTTCGGCTGCTCGTGCCTCCGGTCGGCGCCCGCGTCGTGCTGACGCCGCCGGTGTACGCGCCGTTCTACGAGATGGTGGGCGAGGCGAACGGGGCGGTCGTCGAGGTGCCGCTGGACGAGGCATCCGGATGGGCGCTCGACCTTTCCGCTTTGGAGCGCGCCTTCGCGGATGGCGCCGACGCGATGCTGCTCTGCAACCCGCAGAACCCGACAGGTCGATGTCACAGCCGTCAGTCGCTGCAGGCGCTCGCCGAGCTCGCCGCTCGCTACGACGTGCCCATCCTGAGCGACGAGGTGCACGCTCCGTTCGCGCACACGGATGCCTCGTTCACGCCGTTCGCGCCCCTCGCCGCTGCCGCGGGCGCACGCAGCGCCACCGTCACGAGCGCCAGCAAGGCGTGGAATCTCGCCGCACTCAAATGCGCGTGGATCGTCGCGGCCGACGACCGCACGGCAGCCCTCCTGCAGCGGCTGCCAGAGGAGACCGCGGCGCGCACGAGCATCCTCGGCCTGCACGCGGGCATCGCGGCTTTCGAGGACACCGAGTGGCGCGACGCGGCGATCGCCCAGGTGGTCTCCAACATCGAACTCTTCAAGGCCGAGTTAGCTGTTCACGTACCCGAGGCGCGGCTCGTAACCCCGGATGCCGGTTACCTGGTCTGGCTGGACCTGCGCGACGCCGGTCTCGGCGACGATCCCGCAGCCGTACTCCGTGAGGAGGGACGCGTGGCGTTCAACTCGGGCCCGACGTTCGGCACCGGAGGTGCTGGCTTCGTGCGGGTGAACGTGGCGTGCGACCCGTCCACGATCGTGGAGGCGGTGCGCCGCATCGCCCGCGTGGTCGACGCGCGACGCGTCGTCGCATCCGCGAGTTGAGTAGCGCTCCAGTCACCGCCGGTTGAGTCAACCAGCGGTAGACCCAGCCGCCACCAGCCCGCGCTCGAGGTCGTCGATGATGTCCCGCGCGCTCTCCAGCCCGATGGAAAGCCGGATGAGCCCCGGCGTGATACCGGCATCCAGCCGCTCCTGCTCGGTGAGCTTGCCGTGGATCGTCGACCCGAGGTGGATCGCCAGCGTGCGCACATCCCCGATGTGCGTCATGGGCGACACGAGCTGCAGGGCGTCGATGAAGCGGCGGGCGGCATCCTTTCCGCCAGCAAGGTCGATGCTCACGATCGAGCCCGGTCCGAGCGGCAGGTAGTGCTGCGCGAGCTCGTGATAGGGGCTGGATGCCAGCCCCGGGTAGTGCGCGACGCTCACCTCGGGTCGCGCCTCGAGCCACTCCGCGACGCGCTGCGCGTTGCCGACGTGCCGCTCCATGCGCAGCGACAGCGTCTCGATGCCGGCGAGCAGCAGGAACGCGCTGGTCGGCGGCACGGTGGGTCCGTACTCGAGCACGATCACGCTGCGCAGGTAGGCGCCAAATGCGGATCCCCCGAACTTCTCCACGAATGACGGCGCCCCGTCCCGCGGTGCCTCGGTCAGTTGCGGGAACCGCTCGGCGTTCGCCGCCCAGTCGAACGTGCCACCGTCGACGACCGCCCCGCCGATGACCGACCCGTGCCCGGCCAGCCACTTCGAGGTGGAGTGGATGACGACATCCGCTCCATGCTCGATCGGACGCTCCAGATACGGCGTCGGCACCGTGTTGTCGACGACGAGGGGCACCCCGCCGGCGTGGGCGATGCGCGCGAGCCGCTCGATGTCGGTGACCTGGTTCAGCGGGTTGGGCAGCGTCTCGGTGTAGACGGCCTTCGTGGTGGGACGGAAGCGGGATGCCCACTCCTCGTCGCTGGCGGCATCCGGCACGTACTCGACGTCGAGGCCCTGACGCTTCAGCGTTCCGCGGAACATCTCGCGGGTGCCCTCATAGAGCGACTGCGTGACCAGGATGTGGTCGCCCGCCTGGGCGAGCGCGAACAGTGCCGCGGCGATTGCGGCCTGCCCGCTGGCGACGAGGATGCCGTCGACTCCGCCCTCGAGATCGGCGATGCGTCGCCCTGCGACCGCGTTCGTCGGGTTGTCGTTGCGGGAGTAGGCGCGGCGGGTGCTGCGCCCGGCGAAGAGGTCCTCGCCGTCGTCGAAGCTCTCGAACAGGTACCCGGCCGTCTGGTAGATCGGGGTGACCCGGGCGTGCGCCTCGGCGTCGATCAGCGCTCCCGCGTGGATCTGACGGGTCTCGAAGTCGGGGCGGCGTTCCTGCTCGGGCATGCGTACAACGGTAGGACGCGCAGGCTGCGCGGCGGGAATCGGGTGTCGGGAGATAACGGGGGCGGTCGCGGAGCGACGTTCTGCTCACTGAGCGAGCGAAGCGATGCCTTTACACGCCCTGCCGGTCAGTCGACTGCACGCTCGATGAGTGCGCACAGCTCCGAGACGCCCATTCGCCTCGACTTGAATACAGATCGCGCTGCTGATCTGGCTCCTACGAGCGCATGGTGATCTTGTAATTCGTGTCGAAAGTGAATGTCAGTGCTTGAGACGGATCCGTGAAGGTTGCATAGAATACGGCGCCAACTATATGCGCGTCGCTTGGCACTTCAAACACCCAAGTCATCGGTTCAGATGACTCCGGTTGCATGAAGTGATTGCACTCAGGATTGCCCTTGACGTTGTAGAGGTCATCTATTGGGTCGAATCGCTGCTGGTTGGCACTTACTACCTTGAACTCAACCGGGAGACTGCATGTCAAGTCCATCGAGTCGGTGCCATCGTTCTTGACGGTTGCAGTTACGACGAAATACTTATTTCCGGCTGTTGGTGTCTTTTCGACATATGTCTCGTAGCCCGACCCTTGCTTGAAATAGGAATTGTTCCATGTTACTGAACTGGCGTCGGTCGCGGCGTTGATCGTGATCGTTGCACCGCCGCTCGTAAGGGTTGAACCTACTCCCGGAACCACTGGCGCGTAATCTCCAGTGCCGTTGTCGTAGTCGGACTGAATCTTGTCAGCGCGAGCCACGTCGCCGGATTCGCAAGCATCGCTAGCTTGCTTCACGGTGTACTTATCACATGGATCGCCGGCTGGTGTAACTGTGTGATGCGTTTGCGTGGAATGATGCTGTTCCTTGGCCGTAGTCTGAGGATGCCTCTGGGAAGCTGCAATGCCGACCCACGCAATCGTTATGATGACCGCTGCCGCTGCTATCGCGCATGCAGTCATCCAGCCTTTCCAAGACAGCAGCGCTCGGCGACGAATAGACGGTTGGGTTCTTTCGCTCTGCGTATTCGAGACGGGTGAACCCGGCGCAGTCACTCGGGCCGAATACTTCGCATATTCGGTAGCGGTCAACTCGTCGTCAGCAAGCACGACGGCAGCCTGGTCTGCCGTGATTGTTATTCCGAGTTGGAGACGCCCATCCTGGTTCGCCAGAAGCTTGCGAAATTGCGAGATGTCTATTCGTCTCCTACGTAACAATCTGAGCTTCGACGCTAGCGGCTCGCGGGGTACCGAGGCCGCGCAGTACTGCCCCCCAGATCGGGTGAAGTCCGCTACGCACCGTGCAAGGAAATGGGGCTTCTCGAACTTCTCAGCCTGCGTTCATACGGTCTGCTCACCTTGTCGGCCCTTGGGCCGCCTTGTTCACGCTGCGCCGCCAGTCGGCAGCCCGCTCCGCAGATTCATCACGAACCTCATCAGCTCTTCGTGCAGTCGCGGATGTGCACCATCGAGCGGCACCTCCGTGTGGATTACCTCGCTCAACTCGTCGAGCGTGTCGTGCACGACTTTCGTGGCCCGGCGCACTCCCCAACTTCCGATCTCTGCCTCGAGGTCCTGGGCGGAAACTTCACCGTGTCGATACTTGCCGTTGACGGCCAGGGCGAGCCTCCCGTCGTTCGCCATATGACGTTGTGGCACCACGTCGTAAGCGGGGGCGAGCTCAACGGCGCCGTCGGCCGGGTGCAGTAGGCCGATGTTCTTCGTGTGCATGTCGAGGTTGCCGATCGCCACCGAAAGCACCACCATGCGCGCAAGGCGCTCTACATCGGGCTCCGGCGTGTATCGCTTGAGGAGGTCGGCGACGCGGTTGAGGCTCACTACACCGCCGAGCTCCTGGTACTTCTGATTGCCGCTAGCGCCCAGAGCCTGATTGAAATCCTCTTGATGCACGCGCTCGCCGTCGAGGCGGTCGTAACGCTCGATGACGAGCGCGTTCAGTCCATCGAACTTCTCCACGGCCGTGCTGTACCTCGCGAGTCTGAGGCGCCGAGCAAGCCGGGCACCGTACTCTTCGTCGAAGATCACCGTCGAGAGTTCGCCCGCGAGTTGCGGCTTCAGGATGTGCGTGCTCGGGTACCCATCGAGTGGCTGCGCCCATCCTCGCCCCGTCCGGACCAGTACGACTTTCGGCTGCACACCCCCGAGGGAGGACTTTCCCTCTGTGACATCGTTACCGAGAGGCGTCCGAAGGGGATTCTCGAGCAGCTGGCGAACGTCCTTGCCATCCAGCTCCCTGAGATTGGGATGCTTCGGTTCTGCAGGGTCGTCAAGGTCCCACAATTGCACTGCCCCGGCAACGTCGCGCCCGTAACGAGCGAGGAAACCGGGCGTATCTCCTGGACGCAGGCCCCCCTGTTGCAGCATGTAGTCGTATTGGTCGCCCTCGGGAAGCAGTTCGGCGAACCAATTCCGTCGACGACTTGCATGGTCACGGCGAAGAGTGGATGTCAGTGGCATCGTGACCGACAGAACCGCGCTGTTGACACCGAACACGTCGATACCCTCGTCGCTGGGCGCGAAGTCGAAAGTTCGAGCTTCGCCCGCCAGCGTGCCGACCCGGACGCCGTACAGCTCAACGGCGAGGCGCATCGTCGTCGTCCCATGAAGCGGCGAATTCGACGCCGGTCGCTCGGGCGATTGTCAGAAGTCGACGGAGGAAGATGGTCGACTTTCCAGACTCGATCTCGCTGATCGTGCTCTGCGGCAGGTCTAGTTCGTCAGCGAGCTCCTGCTGCGAGAGCCCTCGACTCAGGCGCCCCTGCTGCAGAGCGAGGCCGAAGTCGGCCGGCGCGCGCAGCCGAGCGTTGTGCTTTGTCATGGCCTCCTCCTATCGCTATTTCACGATACTGGCTCGATATCTGAAAATCACGATACTGCCGTCATATCCGGAAATCCAGATATCCGCCCAACCCGCGACAATAGAACCCGTGACACGAACGGTACGGGGCGCGCGCATCCTCATCACGGGCGCGGCGAGCGGCATGGGCAGGCTCTACGCCGAGCGGGCCGTGCTCGAGGGTGCTGCCTCCGTCGTGCTGTGGGATGTCGACCGTGCGGCACTCGACGAGGTCGCGGAGGTGCTGCGCGCGGTTGCCGAGCCGGGCACGAGCATCCATCCGTACGTCGTCGATCTCGCTGAGATGGGCGCCATCGCTCAGGCCGCACACAAGGTGCGGAGGCTGGCGGGCGATCCGGACATCCTCATCAACAACGCCGGCATCGTTCGCGGCGCCCTGTTCTGGGAGCACGACAACGGCGACGACACCCGCAAGATCATGCAGGTGAACGCGCTCGCGCCGATGTACGTGACGCGCGAGTTCCTGCCGTCGATGATCAAGGATGCCTACCGCGCCAAACGCATCGTGAACGTCGCGTCGGCCGCGGGGTTGCTGTCGAATCCGCGCATGAGCGTCTACGCGGCATCCAAGTGGGCGGTGATCGGCTGGAGCGACTCCCTGCGGCTCGAGCTCGAACGCGAGGACCACGGCAACGTCAAGGTGACCACCGTCGCCCCGAGCTACATCGACACCGGCATGTTCGAGGGGGCGCGCGGGCCGCTGCTCACGCCGATCATGCGACCGGACTACGTGGTCGACAAGGTGTGGGATGCCATGCTCGCCGGACGCCCGCTGCTCACGCTCCCGAAGTCGGTAGCGCTCGCCCGCGCGCTGAAGGGCATCCTTCCGGTACGGGCGTGGGATGCCGTCGCCGGTCCGGTCTTCGGCGTCTACTCCTCGATGGACGATTTCATCGGTCGTCGCTGAGGCCGGTGTTCAACGGGCGGTACGTGAGGCGTGCGGCTCAGAGGTGGTGCTTCGTCAGCCAGGCGCGGAGCACGGCGTTGAACTCGTCCGGATGCTCCACGCTCGGCAGGTGCGCCGTGTCGCTGAAGATGTATCCCTCGGATCGCGGCAGCGCCGAGACGAGGAACGCCTGCGCGGCGAGCTCCGCCGACAAGTCGAACTCCCCTGCCGTTGCCAGCAACGGCACCTGCAGATCGTTGATCGCCTCGTACGCGGTGGGCTCGGCCGGCTCGACGATCGGCGCCTCCGAGCGGTGCGCCGCGTTCGGCCGGTTCAGCGCGAACGCGGTGTCGACGAATGCGGGGTCGAGCTTCGCGGCATCCCGCGTGGGCGCGATGGCCCACAGCAGCGTCTCGAGCTCCACGACCCGAGGCCAGTCCTGCTCCTCGTATGCGTCGTCGAGGGCGTCGAAGGCGGCATCCTCGGCATCCGTCAGCTCGACATCCGGCAAGCCGCTCGGTGTCGACCCGACAGTCACCACCCCCGTGATGCGCTCGGGAGCCTCGAGCGCGAGGTCGAGCGCGATCCGGCCGCCGCGTGAAGCGCCGACGACGCACGCCTTCTGAACACCGAGGTGATCGAGCAGGTCGAGCGCGTCGGTACGGTCGCTGAACTTCACGTCGTCGGTGCGCGTCTGGCCGAAGCCGCGGGTGTCGAATCGCACGACGTAGTGGTCGTCGACCAGCACAGGCACGAGCGGGTCCCACATTCGCAGTGACGCGATTCCGGCGTGAATGAGCAGCACGGCCGGAGCGGATGCCGGCCCTTCCGCCTCGTAGTACAGCTCGGCTCCCGGCACGCTCAGGTGTGGCATGATCCGAGCCTACGGCCGGCCGGATGCGCGAGCCAGGAGTCGCGGCGGCAACGGTTGCCATCGCCGGCGCGGAGGTCAACCCGCGGTCCGTAGGCTTGAGCGGTGACAGGCGTGCTGATCGGGTTCGGGATCATCGCGTTCGTCATCGTCGTCGGCTACTTCGCCGGACGACTCGGCGTCGACGGCCCGTCCGCAGGGTTCGTGCTCAATCGGGTCGCGTTCTTCGTGACCAACCCGGCTCTCCTCTTCACCGTGCTGGCCAAGGCGGATCTCCGCGAGGTGTTCTCGTCGAGCGTCATCATCGCGGCAGCCTCGGCGATCGCTTCCGCCGGCGCCTTCGTGCTGGTGAGCCGGTTGTTCTTCCGCAGGTCCGCCGCCGAGACCACCATCGGTGCGCTCGGCGCCGGCTACGTCAACGCCAACAACATCGGGCTGCCCGTGGCCGTATACGTGCTCGGGAATGCGTCATTCGTGGCGCCGGTGCTCCTGCTGCAGCTGATCGTGTTCGCACCGACCGCACTCGTTGTGCTCGACATCACCGCGCACGGACGGGCATCCATCCGCTCGATCGTGACGCAGCCGGTGCGCAATCCGATGATCCTCGCCTCTCTCGCCGGGCTGGCGCTCGACCTGACGGGCTGGAAGGTTCCGGATGCCGTGTTCCAGCCCTTCGAACTGCTCGGCGGGGCCGCGGTTCCGCTGGTGCTCCTCGCGTTCGGCATGTCGCTGCGCGGCGCCCGCCCGCTTCGCGCGGCACACGAACGGATGCCCATCGTGGCGGCATCCATCGGCAAGGTCGTGTTCATGCCGCTGGTGGCATGGATCGTCGCCGCGTCGCTCGGACTGCACGGGCACGCGCTGTTCGCGGCCGTCGCGCTCGGTGCCCTGCCGACGGCGCAGAACGTGTTCAACTTCGCCAGTCGCTACCAACGAGGCGAGGTTCTCGCTCGGGACACCGTGCTCGTCACGACGATCGCTGCCATACCGGCGCTCATCGTGATCGCGTGGCTGCTGGCGTAGCTCGACCGGCCGACGTGCGGTGGCAGCGGAGGGCGGGCGCTCAGCCGAAGATCATCGGGCGGTCTTCGTCTTCGTTCCCACCGTGCAGTGAGACGTCGAGCTCCACCATGACCGGCACGTGGTCGCTGGGTGCGTCACCCTTGCGCTCGTTGCGGTGGATGCTTGCGTGCGTCACGAGGTCGGCGAACGGCCGCGATCCCAGGATGAAGTCGATGCGCATGCCCTCGTTGCGCGGGAAGCGCAGCTGCTTGTAGTCCCAGTACGTGAAGCCCTCCGGCTGGTACGGGCGCACCACATCGGTCATGCCGATCGTCTCGAACGCGGCGAACGCTTCACGCTCCGGCGCCGAGATGTGGGTCGACAGACCGGGCACGACGGCGGGATCGCCGTTGTCGGCATCCGTCGGCGCGATGTTCCAGTCGCCCATCAGCGCGAGGGGTTGGTCCGGATTCTCGGCCAGCCAGGTGCGGGCATCCGCTGCGAGAGTCGCGAGCCAGTCGAGCTTGTACGTGTAGTGCGGGTCCTGAAGCGAACGGCCGTTCGGAACGTAGAGGCTCCACAGCCGCAGACCGGCGATCGTCGCACCGATCGCGCGCGCCTCACGCGGCAGGTCGGGACCCTCCTCGCCCTTCAGGAAGCCGGGCATGCCGTCGAACTCGGTCGCGACATCCTCGATCGGCAGGCGGGAGGCGATCGCGACCCCGTTCCACTGATTGAACCCGTGGATCGCGACCTCGTAACCCGCCTCTTCGAACGCTTCGAGCGGGAACTGCTCAGGCTTGCACTTGATCTCCTGCATCGCCAGAACGTCCACGTCTTCGCGCACGAGCCAGTCGACGATGCGGCCCACGCGGGCGCGGATCGAGTTCACGTTCCAGGTGGCGACACGCATGCGGCCCAATCTATCGGCTGGATCCGACAGGGCTCGACGGCCTACCAGCCGCCGCCACCGCCTCCGCCGCCACCGCCGCCGGAGAACCCTCCGCCGCCGGAGCCGCCGAACGAGCTGGAGCTGCCGCTCGACGACGACGGCGTCGTGGCGAAGCTGGAGGTGGAGAATGCGCTCGACCACAGCGCGAGCGTGAGGAACGGCGATGGACCGCTGTACCAGTCAGGTGCGTTCTCGCCGGTCGTGGCGTAGCGGTCTTGGAGCACCTTCACCCACTGCTCGGAGACTCCGAGCACCATCGCGTACGGCAGCACCTTCTCATACAGCTTCACCACGGCCCCGGAGTCGCTCACGTCGACACGCTCTGCCGTCTTCGGGCTCTGCAGGAACGCCAGCCGGTCCTTCTCGGCCAGCTCGATGTACTGCTTCAAGCCCTCCAGGTGGTCGCGCACCTCTGCACCCCGGTCGGTGATGCGCAGACGCGGCGCCGTCAGCACGAGCAGCACGATCGCGAAGGCCGCGGCCGCGACATCCGGCAGCACGACCCACGGCACGCCCGCATGGTTGGCGGCGGCGAAACCGAGGTGCACGATCGGCAGAATCAGCAGCGCGAAGAGGCCGAACCGCACCCACCCGTTGCCCTGGCGCTTCGTCCTGGCCCGCAGCCCGAGCTCGGTCACGCGCTTCGGAGCGGATGCCCGCTGCTTCGCGAGCGCATCCCCCAGGGTGCGATCGGTCTGGTCGAGCACCCGATAGTTGCCGACGATCCCGCCGGGGAACAGCACCTGCATCAGCGCCACCTCGGAGCTGTCGAGAGCCGACCAGTCGGCGTTCGTGAGAGTGACCGTGTAGCGAGAGCTGCTCGGGGCATCCGCGTTCTCGGAGATGGTGAGGTACTTCCCCACCGCCAGCCCGACGAGTTCGGCGGGGAACGCCGCGTTGCCCTTGCGCAAGAAGTCAGCGGCAAGCATCGGCCAGACACCGCGTGGCGCGTCGTACTCGGGCACGATGATGCCCCGCCCCTTGGCATCCCTGAACGGTCCGGTGCGCAGGTAGATCACCCAGGCGAGACCGCCGAGCAGTGGGATGAAGAACAGCCACGGCACGACCACCCACTGCCAGGCCTTCTGCTCGTGCGGCGGCTCGGCGAACGCGGAGTTCTCGAAGCCGATCGCGACCGTGAGCGACTTGTAGTAGTTCAGTCCTCGAACGCTGGCGACGATCGACCCGCTGTCGGTGCCGATCGTGCACGGCTCTTGCGAGACGCCCTTGGCGGATTCCTTCGCCGAGGGGTAGCACGCCATCTTGCCGTTGAGTGCCGCACCGGTGCCGTTGTGCAGGTAGATGCGTACAGAGGTCTCGGCGATCTGCGAGTCCCAGCCGGTGCCGTTGACGTCCCAATACAGTTCGGCGTCATTCGTGTCGGCGAAATGCCACACGACGTTCTGCAGCGTGTACCGGATGACATAGGTCTTCGCGCCGTGCACATACGTGTTCTTGTCGCCGATGCGCAGAACGGTCATGTCGTCGCCATACCCGGCGTCCCCGCTGTCCACCGCCTCGTACGGCTGGGGCGTGCCCCGGGCATCCGTGATGGAGACGACGTGCGGGTGCAACGCGATGTCCTGATTGAACGTCGGGATCGCACGCTCGATGCCGTGGTTGACATCCGCCTCGGGGAACCGCACGCCGATGGTCTCGGTGACCGTCATCGACGAGTTCTTCGCCGCATCACGGTGCAGGTCGTACACGGCGTCGAACCGGTCGAGCGTGAGCGAGGTCACAGGGTCGTCGGCGAACGGGCGGACGCTGCCGGCGGATGCCTGACTCGCGGCAGAAGCGCGGGCGGGCTCCGAGTCGAGGGTGATGCCCAGGGCACCGAGCGTGCCGAGCGCCAGCACTGCGGCAGTCACCTTGACGACGTGTGCGATGCGCATCGCCCCAGGGTAGCGAGGGGCGGCGTCGCCCGCGGTTCTGCGGGCATCCGGGGCCTTCACAGCCCCACCACGACTAATCTTTATCCGTGACCGACACCCGCCAGCAGCTCATCGACCACATCTCGAACGAGGCCGTCTTCCACGGTGACTTCACGCTGACGAGCGGCAAGAAGGCATCCTTCTACGTCGACCTGCGCAAGGTAAGCCTCGACCACCGGGTCGCTCCTCTGATCGGCCAGGTCATGCTCGACCTCATCGCCGAGGTTCCCGATGTGGTCGCGGTCGGCGGGATGACCATGGGCGCGGACCCGATCGCGGCCGCGATTCTGCACCAGGGCGCCGCGCGCGGCCTGGCGTACGACGCCTTCGTGGTGCGCAAGGAGCCCAAGGACCACGGCCGCGGCAAGCAGGTCGAGGGACCGGAGCTCGAGGGCAAGCGCGTCATTGTGCTCGAAGACACCTCCACGACCGGCGGATCCCCGCTCAAGGCGATCGAGGCGCTGAAGAAGGTCGGCGCCGAGATCGCCGCCGTCGCCGTCGTCGTCGACCGCAACACCGGCGCCCGCGAGGTCATCGAGCAGGCCGGCTACCCATATCTCGCGGCCATCGGACTGGACGACCTGGGACTCGCCTAGTGGCACGTATCCCTGGCGGCCCTGACGAGCCCGACGACAACGACGACGACCTCTCGTCGTTGTTCGGCGTCGGCGACGGCTCCGAGGGCGAAGCCACCGGCAACGATTCCGTGTACGACACCGAGGTCGACGACGACGATCCGGATGCCTACGAGCCCGCCTTCCCGCCGGTCCCGTCGGCCACACCTCGGCCCGCGCCTGAGCTACCGGATCCGCGCGCCGCGCCGCCCACGTACGACATCCCCGAGCTGTCGATGCCGATCCCACCTCGCCCGGAATCCACGCACCGCACACCCACGAACAGCCTGTCGGGGGAAGGCGAGAGCACGTTCTTCTGGGGACTGACCCCGAACGACGAGCCCGACCCCCTCGTGCACGGCAGCGGTGCCAAAGAGGAGGATGACGCATCCGCGGATGCTCACGACTCACGAGGCGAAGACGAGGAACTGCAGCACCACCGCGGCCTCGTACCGCCGACGGTTCCGCTCGCGCCTTATGTGCCGCCGGAGTTCGAGCGGCCAGCGGCGGAGGTCGAGCCGGCAACGCCTCAGCCCGCGGAACCCTGGGCCTCTGAGCCCGCGGAACCCACAGTCCCCGAGTTCGCGGAACCCCCAGTCCCCGAGCCCGCCGAACCGGTAACGCCCGCGGCTGCGGAACCGCCTGCACCATCGCAGCAGCCGGGCCCGTTCGCGATTCCGCCCACAGGACCGACCGTTCCGCCGATGCTTCCCGCCGTGCCGCCGAACGTCGAGGTCGTGCCCGGCACGGTTCCGCCGCCCACGATCGCGGTACCGGCGTGGACGCCGCCGGATCCGACCCCCGCTGCACCTGCCCAGCCGGCAGCATCCGAATCGACCGGATCGCCTACCGCAGCGACTGAGGAACCCGGCGCCACTGCGGATGCTTCGCCCGCGGAACCGGAGCCACCGTCGGCACCGGGAACGGTGACGCTTCCGTGGCTGCGACGGTCACGTCGGCGTGCCGAACAGGAAACCGCGGCGGATGCTCCGCACGCGCCGTCCGCACCCGGAGCGGTTCCCGTTTTCGGTGCACCACGTGCCGAACTGGCTGCCAAGCCACCGGCCGAGCCACCGGCCGAGCCGGCCCCGCCCACGAAGCCGGTCGCGAGCACGTCGTGGTCCCTCTTCGGCGACCTGGTCGACGGGCAGCCGGAGACGTCGGGAATCGAGACGTCAGGAATCGAGACGCCGGCGGCACCCGATGACTCGGACGCGACGGAGAGCTCGCAGGCGACTGAGAACGCGAACGAAGCGGCGGCGTTCGGCACTCTCCGAGACGACAACGAGGCACTCACCTGGCCGTGGGGCGCTTCGGCCGTCGCGACGCCGCAAACTGCCGACGCAGCTGCTGATGCCACGGACGAGACCGCCACACGGAGCATCGCGGCTGCGGCCGAAGGAGCGAGCGCGACGGGTGCAGGAGCGGGCGCGGCGGGGGCGGGAGCGAGCGCGACGGGTGCCGATGCCGCAACCGCGGCCACTGCGGCATCCAGCGGCACGGGCGCACCCGAGCACCGCTCACGTCGATCGCGGCGCTCCGCGTCGGGCGGGCCCGAAGACTCGGGCACCACGGGCGGTTCCGCTCGCGCTCACTGGGGCAGCGGAGGCGGTTCCGGTCATCCCGACGACGACACGAGTGGGCCGTCGCCGCGAGCGCAGTGCATCATGCTGATCGTCGCCTGCGCCATGCTGCTCGTGCTGCTGCTCATCGCTCTGTTCATCGTGGGACGTACGGCCATGCAGCCGATAGCCGCCGTCACTCCGCGGCCCACACCCACGAAGACCGCCACACCGACGCCCACGCCGACCGCGACGCCCGTCGCGACCGGCCCGCAGGCTCCTGGCAAGCATCCGTGGAACACTCTGCGCGGCGGCGAATGCCTCCAGCCGTTCACGACGGCCTGGGCGAACACGTTCACCGTGGTCGATTGCGCGGCACCGCACGCCGGCCAGATGGTCTACACCGGGGTGTTCTCGACGGATCCGAAGGCCGCCTTCCCGGGCGCCGACCAACTCGCGTCGCAGATCAACGTGCTGTGCTCGCGCCCGGGCGTGCTCAACCTGGACGCCGCCGGCCAGTACGACGACGCCCAGGTTCAGGGCAGTTACCCGGTCACGGCGAAGCAGTGGCAAGACGGGCAGCGCTCGTATTACTGCTTCGTGAGCCGGTCATCCGGCCAGCCGATCACCGGCAGCCTGGCCGGTCCAGGTCCGCAGTAGGCCGTCGTCTTGACGCGACTCGTCCGCTGAGAGCGCGGTGGTGCGAAGGTGCGCACCGCTACCAGCGCTGACGTCTCAACGGCGGCGCCGGGTGCCTCGGTTTCGACGAGCTCAACCGACGGAAGTCGTGTGCTGCGCGAGGCGGGCGTCGAGGCCCTGTCGCACCGCGGCCCACTCGTTGTTGAGGATCGAGTACGTGACCGTGTCGCGCACGATGCCCTTGAAGACCTGGTAGCTGCGCAGCACGCCGTCCTGCTTCGCGCCGAGGCGTTCGATCGCCGCGCGGGACTGCCGGTTGTGCCAGTGCGTGTGGAAGTAGACGGCGTTGCATCCGAGCGTGTCGAATGCGCGGCCGAGCAGCAGGCGCTTGGCATCCGGGTTCACGCCCGTTCCGTGGGCGGATGCCGCCATCCACGTGTAGCCGATCTCGACCCGCAGGTTCTCCTGCGAGATGTTGCAGTACGTGGTCATGCCGACGAGCTCGCCGGTGCGGGTGTTGCGGATGGCCCACGGCGCCATCGTGCCCTCTCGCTGAAGGGCCAGCCGGCGCTCGATCTCGGCGGCCATCCCATCGGGTGTCGGCACGGTGGTGTACCAGATCTTCCAGAGCTCGCCGTCGGCGGCGGCCCGTCCGAGGCCTTCGGCGTGGTCCAGCGAGAGCGGTTCGAGGGTGGCGAGAAGTCCTACGAGGGGCACCGTTTCGGCGAAAGATGTCACGGGTTGACGTTACCGCGTGTTGACGTGAATCACGGTTCGGCCGAGGCTCGGGCTCCAGAGGCATCCGTCAGCCGAGCTCGCGGAGCTCCGATGTCATCTCACCACCGGCGTCTCCGGTGTTGACGGTTCCCTTCGGCTCGAACAGCAGCGCCTGCACCTCACTGTCAGCGCGGGGGCAGTGCTCGACGCCCTTGGGCACCACGAACACGTCGTTCGGTCCTAGCACGACATCGCGATCGCGTAACTGGATAGTCAGGTCTCCGCTGATCACGAGAAACAGCTCATCGGTGTCCGGATGCGTGTGCCAGACGAACTCGCCCTCCAGCTTGACGACCTTCAGGTCGTAGTCGTTGATGCTCGTCAGCCGATGCGGCTGCCACGGTTCGGCGATCGTGGAGAGGGCATCCAACACGTTCCGCACATCCTCGGCCATCCCCTGAGATTACAAGCGAATCTTCGTCTCGTTGCCCGGAACCGCGGGCGCTGTGGATGCAGTGGGCGCTGATTCCTCAGATCGCGTCGGACTCCAGCGGCTCTTCTGCCACCAGCTGAAACACGCCGTCGAGCACCTCGTCTGGACGGAACGGATACCGCTCGATCTCGGATCGGTCGCTGATGCCGGTGAGCACGAGCACAGTGTGCAGGCCCGCCTCGATGCCCGCGACGATGTCGGTGTCCATGCGGTCGCCGATCATGCCGGTGTTCTCGGAGTGGGCGCCGATCTTATTCATCGCAGAGCGGAACATCATCGGGTTCGGCTTGCCGACCACGTACGGCTCGCGTCCGGTGGCGCGCGTGATCAGGGCGGCGATGGCGCCCGTCGCCGGGAGCGGACCGTCGGCGCTCGGACCGGTGGGGTCCGGATTCGTCACGATGAACCGCGCACCCTGCACGATGAGCCGGATCGCCTTCGTGATCGCCTCGAACGAGTAATTGCGGGTCTCGCCGACCACGACGTAGTCCGGATGCGTCTCGGTCAGGATGAACCCGGCCTCGTGCAGCGCCGTCGTGATGCCGGCTTCGCCGATCACGAACGCGCTTCCGCCGGGCATCTGCGACTTGCAGAACGCTGCGGTGGCGAGGGCGGATGTCCAGATCGCCTCCTCGGGAACATCCAGTCCGGAGGCACGCAGCCGGGCGGCGAGGTCGCGCGGCGTGAAGATCGAGTTGTTCGTCAGCACCAAAAAGGGCGTGCCGGCATCTCGCCACTGCTGGATGAGCTGGGCGGCACCGGGCAACGCCTCGTTCTCGTGCACGAGAACACCGTCCATGTCGGTGAGCCAGCATTCGATCTCGTCGCGACCGGTCAATGAGCCTCCCTCGTCATCCTGCCTCAAGGGTAGTCGGGGCATGTGGCCCTACGTTTCCCGCGGATGCCATGCACATGAACTCCATCGGTGCGATTGCGACACAGAAGACGGGAGCGCAGCCTGCCTAGGCTGAAGCGCGTGCAGAACGCCGAGTCCCCCGCGCCGCAGCTACCGTCCGCTCCCGCACCTACGCCGGAGCAGTCGACGCATGGTGTCGGCCCGTGGCCTGGTGGGCCGGATGCCTGGCCCACCGACGATCGCTACGATCCGGAGCTGTTGGCGGGCGGCGACACGCGCAACGTCATCGACCGGTACCGGTACTGGCGCATCGAGGCGATCGTGGCGGAGCTGGATGCCCGCAGGCATCCGTTCCACGTCGCCATCGAGAACTGGCAGCACGACATGAACATCGGGTCGATCGTGCGCAGCGCCAACGCGTTCCTTGCCCACACCGTGCACATCGTGGGGCGGCGGCGATGGAACAAGCGCGGCGCCATGGTCACCGACCGCTATCAGCACGTCGTGCACCACGAGACGATCGCCGACCTCGTGGTCTGGGCGAAGGGCGAGCGGATGCCCGTGATCGCGGTCGACAACGTGCCCGGCAGCGTGCAGCTCGAGACGTTCGACCTGCCGGAGCGGTGCGTGCTGCTGTTCGGGCAGGAGGGGCCGGGCCTCTCGGCCGAGGCGATGGATGCCGCGGATGCCATCGTGGAGATCGCCCAGTTCGGCTCGACCCGCTCGATCAACGCATCGGCGGCCGCGGCGATCGCGATGCACACGTGGATCGTGCAGCACGCGCGCCTGGGCTAGCGGCGCGATTACGAGCTCTGCGCAGCCAGCCACTCGTCGAACGGCTGCGTACCGAGCCGAGCATCCGGTCCGGGCAGGATGGAGCCGTCTCGCATGCCCTTGCCCATCGCGCCGGGCATCGTGAGGTTCACCACGAACCGCCTGGTGCCGGTGGCGGCGAGGTAGGCGCGGATCATCCGCGTCATCTGCTCCTCGCGCGGACCGGCGAGATCCCTGTCGAGACCTCGAGGCTCCCCCACTGCTATCTCGGCGAGCGCCTCGCCCACCTCCGCTGCGGCGATCGGCTGGCATCGGGCGACCGGTGCGAGCTGGAGCGGCCCGAACGCCGCGCGCGTCGTCATCTGCTGAGCGAACTCGTGGAACTGCGTGGCGCGCAGAATCGTCCAGCCTCCGGGCAGAGCCATCACGATGCGCTCCTGCGCCGCCTTGCCCGCGTAGTACCCGCTGTCCGCCTTCGCGGCGCCCACGATCGAGAGCACGACGTGGTGCCGCACGCCTGCACGTTTCTCGGCGGCCAGGAGGTTGCGAGTCACGGTGCCGAAGAACTTCACCGATGCCTTGCTCGACTGCGTGGTGGTCGAGCTCACGTCGACGACCGCATCCACCCCCTGGAGCGCGGCTTCGAGGCCGTCGGACGACGTCAGGTCGACACCCGTTCCGCGGGAGAGCGTGACGGCCTCGTGCCCTCGGCCCTTCAACGCCGAAAGCACCCGGCTTCCGACGACGCCCGTGCCTCCGGCGACAGCGATTCTCATGCCTCTTCCTTTCGTCATGCGTCTCGATCGGCGGTGTCTGGTGTCTAGTCGCTAGACACGGCCCAACGGTATGACCGGTTGGCGACGAGCTTTGTGACGCCCGCACCCAACATCACGCGGGCGCTCCGAATGACTCCGCGACGCGGCGGATCCCCTCGGCATCCAGCTGGAACACCGTCTCTCCGTCACGAGCGCTCGGCGCCGAGATCATCGCGATCCGAGGCGCACCGGATGCCGGCAGCTCGACGAGCGCGAACCCCGCGCCGATCGTGGCGCGCTCCGTGTCGGGCGGGGTCGTGACATCCGACGTGTTCGTCACTCCCGGGGCGACCACGATCGGGATGCCCCGCTCGAGCGTGACCAGCGGATGGTGGTAGTGGCCGCTCAGCACGAGCCGCACGTCGGTGCCATCCAGCACGCCGAGCAGGGCGTGCGGATCGTCGAGCTCGAGGCGGCGCAGCAGAGGGGTGACCGCCCGCGTGGGCGGGTGGTGCACCACCACGACTGTGCCGAGATCGACGGGCTGCGACAACGTTTCGCGTAGCCAGGCGAGCTGGTCGGCATCCAATGATCCGTAGGCGGCGCCGGGCACCGACGAGTCGAGCGTGATGATGCGGTGCCTGCCGAGGGCGTGCACGCGGGTGCGGTCGCCGAGCACGGCGGTGAAGGCATCCGGATGATCGTGGTTGCCCATCGCGTACACCACCTGTGCTCCGCGCTCGGCCGCCCACGGCTCGACGAGCTCGCGCAGCTTCGTGTACGACGCCTCGGTGCCGTCGTCGCTGAGGTCGCCGGAGAGCACGACCGCGTCGATCCCCTCGATCTCGGATGCCTTCTGCAGCACGCGCTGCAAGGCCGCGGTGGTGTCGACGATGCCGTAGTGCAGCGATGCGTCTCCGTAGAGGTGGGTGTCGCTGATGTGCAGAAGGCGCAGATCGGCGCGTTCCTGATGGGATGCCTTCACGCCGCCCACGATATCGGCGACTGAGGTGAGCGGATACCGAGCTCGCTCGGTATGCCGAACCGATGGAGCCGGTGAGGCTATTGCCGATACGCAGGAGGTGCGACCTTAGCCGCCGGCCTCGCTCGTCGACGCCGTGTGCGGCTGGTTTCGACAGCCCAGTTCGGCGGCGCCTCAGTGCGGCAGCACGTGCCGCATTGTTGTGAGCGGGCCGGCGAGCGAGCCGCCGTCGACCGGCAGGGTGACGCCCGTGATCCAGGAGGCGTCGTCAGAGGCGAGGAACGCGATCGCGGCGGCGATCTCGGCCGGCTCGCCGACGCGACCGAGCGGATACATCGGTGCGAGGGCATCCGGTCCGCCCTGGTGGTCCCACACCCGGGTCCGCACCGTGCCGGGTGCGACGACGTTGATGCGCACGCCCGACGGCCCGAGTTCGACAGCGAGGTTCTTCGCAAGAAGCGTGAGACCCGCCTTGGCTGAGCTGTACGCCGGTTCGCCGTAGGCCGCGAGCCCGTTGACCGAGCTGACCATGACGATGGAGCCCCGGCTCGCGATCAGCGCTTCGCGGCAGGCACGGATGAGGCGCATCGGCCCGTGCAGGTTGAGGCTGACGATGTCGTTCCAATGCGCTTCATCGAGTCCGTCCTCGACGAAGTGGTCGCCGCCGGCGACAGAGGCGAGCACGTCGACGCGACCGAACCGTTCGAGAGCGGATGCCACGGCACGGTCGACGGATGCGGCATCCGTCACGTCGCATTCGAACACCGCCGTGCGCTCCAGGGTCGACAGATCGTGCTCGGCGTGCTCC
This sequence comes from Humibacter ginsengiterrae, assembly GCF_054780115.1. Lineage (NCBI taxonomy): Bacteria > Bacillati > Actinomycetota > Actinomycetes > Micrococcales > Microbacteriaceae > Humibacter > Humibacter ginsengiterrae. Next base: position 29,216 of record NZ_BAAGWY010000014.1, on the reverse strand, counting down.
GCGAGCCTTGATGCCGCAACGTCGGGCTCGCGATCGAGCAACGCGACCTGCGCGCCCTCGTCGAGCAACCGCTGCGTGGTCGCCCAGCCGATTCCGTTGGCCGCGCCGCTCACGACGGCCACCCTGTCGTCGAACCTCATGCCGACACGGTATCCGCAAGTTGGAATTGTTTCGTTCAGGTCGCAGTTTCTGTCGTCAGGAGCCGTCCGAGGCGACGAAAACTGCGACCTGAAGCAGGGTGCGTGAGATGGGTCGGGCGCGAACCCGGCTCAGCCGATCAGGCTCGGCTGCAGGTCTCGCAGCGTGCGGTGGTGCGTCATGCGCACGACGCCGATCGAGGTGATCACCAGGGCGGCCACCAGCCACACGAGCAGGAACAGCGCATCACCGCCGGCCAGTGACGCGTTGCCGCCGTACATCGTCTGTCGTATTCCGTCCACGGCATACGACATCGGCAGCACGTGGTGCAGCCAGGCGAGCGGGGCCGGCAGCGTCTGCCAGGGGAACGTGCCGCCCGCGCTGACGAGCTGCAGCACCATGAGCACGAGCCCGAGGAATTGGCCCACGCTGCCCAGCCACACGTTCAGCGCCAGGATGATCGCCGTGAACGTCACCGACGCGAGCGCCATGATGCCGAACGTCGCGGCGGGGTTACTCACTCCGAAGCGCAATCCTCCTGCGACCACCGCGTAGAGCGCCACCATCTGGATGACGCCTAGCAGTGCGGGTGTGAGCCAGCCGGCGAGCGTGACCCGGAACGGCGACCGCAACGCCGTGATCGCGCGCCGCGACACCGGCTTCACGATGAGGAACAGGGCATAGATGCCGATCCATGCCGCGAGCGCCATGAAGAACGGCGCCAGCCCCGCACCGTACGTGCCAGCACTCGCCTCCTTCGACCTCGCGAGTTTCACCGGGTCGGCGATCGTCTTCGCCTGGGCCGCGCGCTCGGATGCCGTCGTCTGCGGAATCTGCTGCACACCGGCATCCAGTCCCGACTTCAGTTTCGCGGTGCCGTCGGCGAGCGTGCCGAGGCCGTCGCGCAACGTGGCCGCACCGGTTGCGGCCTGCGCGGAACCGTCCGCGAGTTGCGACGCCCCGCCGGCCGCCTGCTGGATGCCCCCGGTCAACGCCGGCGCGGATGCCGCCAGTTGCGACGCCCCCGCGGCGACCTGCTGGGATCCGCTCGCAAGCTGATCGACCTGTCCCACTGCGGTCTGCACCTGCTGGTTGCCACTGGTGACCTTGCCGCCGAGCTGATCGAGCTGGGACAGGATCGAGTCCGCCTCGCTCTGGCTGATCGCCCCCTGCTGCACCAGCGACTGGAGCTGTGCCTGGATGTCCGCACGCACCGTGGGCACGGCATCCGCCGCCTGCTGCGACAACGCGCCGGCCTGATTCGCGTAACCGGCGAGCTTGGTGTCGCCCGCCGCGACCTGCTGCGCGCCGTCCGCGAGCCGCTGGCTCTGCGCCGGCAGGTCTGCCGTTTGCGACGCCAACGTGTTCAGTCCGTCCCGTAGCGACGCCGATCCCGCCGCCAGCTGCGATGTGCCGTCGGCGAGCGTGGCCGCACCGGTGTGCGCGGTCTGCGTGCCGTCGAGGAGCTGGCCGGCGGCATCCGCTGCCGTGGAGAGGTTCGAGCGGATGTCCGACAACGCCAGCAGGAACCGGCTCGCCGCCTCGCGGTTCACCTCCTGCACGATGGATGCCTTGATCGTCTCCGCCGCCTGCTGGCCGATCGTGGACGCGAGATAGCTGTTCGTGTCGTTGGTGGTGAGTGTGACGGTGGCCTTCTGGGGGTCGGTCGTGGAGGCGCTCAGGAGCTGCCGCGAGAAGTCCGCAGGGAGGGTGATCGCGAAGTCGAAGCGCTGGTCGTTCAGTCCCTTTGCGGCCGTCTCGGCGGGAACGATGTGCCACTGGAACGTTCCGTCGTCGACGAGCTGCTGCGCGACCTTGTCGCCGTAGTTCACCGCCTTGCCGTCGAGCGTGGTTCCGGTGTCGCTCACGACGATGGCGGCGGGGATCTGGTCGAGCTTCGCGTACGGATTCTGGTTCGCCCAGAGGTAGAGCGCGCCGTAGATGACCGGAACGCACATCAGCGCCAGCAGCGCGATGGTCGCCATGCGGCTGGCGGTGAGACGGCGCAGCTCCGCCGCGATCATCTGGGGGACCTTCATTCGTCACTCGATTCGGTGTGAGTGTCGTTCTCGATCACCGGTACGGGACGGGTGATCACGTCGGGCAGGCCGAACAGCGACCCCTCGCTGACGATCGAGGTGTCGGAGTCGTCGCGGGTGGGATCGTCGTCGGGGTCGGCGGCCTGCCACGGCGCCTCGAGACGCTCGACCAGCGAGCTGGCAGCGATCGCCGCGGCTGAGGCATCCCCGGCGATGACGAGCACCGCGAAGCCGCGCGACGCCACGTCGAGCGCGATGCGCCACCACGCGTTCGGGTCGCCGCCGTGCCGATCGGGTGCGGTGAGCACGACGCCCTGCACCCCTTCGCGCAGCAGGGCGAGCTCGACGAGCAGACGGATGCGCACGGTCGGCGGAACCTGCCCGATCGCGTCGCGCGCGTGCTTGGCAGCGCCGAGCGAGGCGAGCGTGCGCTTCACCGCGCGCACGCCGGATGGGCGGCCGGCGAACATGAGCTCCTCCGCGACGACGCCGGCGACGGTGATGTTCGGTGCAGGGTCGCTCACGTCGGGCGCGTCGACCAGCGCGATCGAGCGGCGCACGGCCGACGCATCCGCCACGCCGTCGATCGTGATGGTGCCCGAGCCGGGCTTCATACGACCGGATGCCAGCAGCCCGAGCACCGTGGGGCGCTGCTCCGTCTCGGCGCGAGCGAGAACCGCCTCGCCGGTGCCATACGTGAGCGTCACCGTGTCGAGGGCCGGCCGCTTCGACACGGCGTTCAGTGCGATCCTCATGCCCGTCCGTCACTTGATGCGCGGTACGCGAGCTCCGGGGTCTGCTCGACGAGGGCATCCGCCTCGCGCCAGCCCAGCCCCGCCACGCTGAGAGCGGTGATCATGACGAGTGTGTGACCGGCGCGGGCATCGAGCCCCTCGTGCGTCGCCTCGGTGAGCACGTCGAGCGCGGCACGCTCGATGAGGCGGGCCAGCGCATCCGGGTGGATGTCCCGCCGCAGCACCCCATCGCGCACGCCGCGCCGCACGGTGTGGCGGAGCTTCGCCCGTGCCGGCTCGAGAGCCTTCGCGACCAGCTCCATGTAAGGACCGCGCACCGCGAACTCGGCGGTGACGCTGGCATGCTGCACCTGCGCCCAGAGGGTGGCGCCGTACAGCGCGATCTCGATGCGGGCATCCTCGTGCACGATCGGAACGACGGATGCCGCCATCCGCTCGGCGCCGAGGCGCAGCACCTCGCGCACGAGCTCGTCGCGGTTGGCGAAATGCCCGTAGACCGAGCGTCTGCTCAGCCCCGCCTCGGCCGCGATGGCCTCCAGCGAGGCGTCCACATCGGCGTTGAGCACTCGCACGGCCGCGGCGATGAGCGCCTCACGGTTCTCCGCGGCATCCCGTCGGGGAGCTCGTGCGCGAGAGGATGTGCCGGGAACGGTGGACATGCCGCCATCCTATTATCTTGCACACATATGTGCAAGATAGCCTCGCGTGATCGGATGCCGTCACTTCCTGCTGAACCCGGCTGCGGCCGCCTCCTGCTTGTCCGGGGGCAGCGCGAGCCGCATCACCTCCGCCGGAGGCATCCGGCGGCCTCGCTCCTCCGCGTCGCGCATCCGATCGGGAAACGCGGTGCGCAACGGCTCCAGATAGGCGGGGTGGTAGACGAACGCCGCGGCGTCGTACATGCCGGACTTCTTGCGCATCTCCTGCGCGGCTCCGGCGAGGAGTCCGGCGCGCTCCACCTGCCCACGAAGCGCGGCGATCGCGCACAGCCCCTCGATGCCGTATGCGGCGCCCTCCAGGTGGCCGAGCGTCGCTGAGACATAGGCGGCATCGGCGAAGGCCGGCTCCGCCTCTTCGAGGCGGTTCTGGAACAGCAGGAGCCGAGCGACGTGGTGCTCCGTGATGGTGATGGCGAACGCATCGTCGGTGCGCCGGGAGACCTCCGCGCCCTGTTGGTAGTGGTGCAGAGCGGCTTCGTTGTCGCCGTCGAGCATGTCGAGCCGGCCCATCGTCACCCAGGCGACCGCTTCGCCCCATCCGTCACTCGAGTGCCGGAACAGCTCGATGGCTCGTTCGAGCTCTGCTCGTGCCGCCGCGCGGTCCTCTCCGTCGATCTGGGCTCGGGTCATGGCCGTGCACCCGAGAGCCACCGCGACTGCCGCCTCGTCGTGCTCCGCTTCGAAGGTGCGGCGCACCTGCTCGAATCCGTCTACGACCGTCCCATCCGGCGACCGCCACATGAGCATCCAGAGAACGTAGAAGCGCGCGACGGCCGAGGTGCGCTCCGACACCGGCGCTGCGGAGTCGAGTATCTCCTGCATCCAGATGCGCACCTCCCCGAAGAATCCGCCGATCCACCAGAACACGAGCAGGTTCCAGGCGAACTCGGCGGCATCGTCGAAGCGACCTGTGGAGACGAGATAGCGGATGGCCGAGCGCAGGTTGGAGCGTTCGCGTTCCAGCCGGATGAGAGCATCCGCCTGCCCCGAGCCCTTCAGTTTGGGGGCGAGGCTGCGGGCCAGTTCGAGGTAGTGCGCGGCATGGGCCGCGCGCATGGCGGGCTCTTCGCCCGATTCGCGCAGCTTCTCGAGCGCATATTCGCGCACGGTGGCGAGCATGGAGTACGACGGGTTCCCGTCCGCCTCGTGCAACCGCACCAGGGAGCCGTCGATGAGGTCGTCGAGCCCATCCAGTTCGGCACCGGTCCACGTGCGCCCGGCACCGACCGACTCGACGGCCTCGAGCGTGAACTGCAGAGAGAAGACCGAGAGGTCGAAGAGCAGAGCGCGGTCCCGTTCGCTGAGCAGGTTGGCGCTCCACTCGATCGTGTTGCGCAGCGTGCGCTGCCGAGCGGGTAGGTCGCGTGGCGCGTTGACCAGAAGGGAGAGCTGGTCATCGAGGCGATCGAGCACACTGTGCGGGGTGAGCACGCGCATGCGTGCCGCTGCCAGTTCGATCGCCAGCGGCAGGCCCTGCAACTCCGAGCAGATGCGCGCGACGGCGTCGGCGTTCGATTCGTCGAGCACGAAGTCGGGACGAACAGCCGTAGCGCGAGCGACGAACAGCTTCACCGCATCCGAGGCCTGGGCCGTCTCCACAGTCGCCTCTACGCTGTCGTCGGGCACCCCGAGCCCCGGAAGCTCGTACACCCGCTCGCCGCGAATGCGGAGCACGCTGCGGCTCGTCACGAGGAACGACGCTTCCGGTGCGATGGAGTACAACCGCACCAGCATCGGAGCGGCGTCGGCGAGCTGCTCGAAGTTGTCGAGCGCGATCAGGATGCGCTTGCCGGCGAGCACGATGGAGAGCCGGTCCTCGACCGAGACCTCGCCGGTGTCGCGCACGCCCAGTGCGTACGCGATCGTGGGAAGCAGAAGGTTCGGCTCCAGTACGTTCTCCAACGGCACGAAGTAGGCGCCGTCGGCGAACTCGTGACGTGCCAGCTCCAGCACTGCCAGAGCGAGCCGGCTCTTGCCGACTCCGCCCGGGCCCACGAGGGTGACGACCCGCTGCGTTCCGTTGCGCAGCAGGTCGACGATCTCGCCGGTCTCCCGAGAACGCCCTACGAGCGGGGTGTAGCTCGGCGGGATGGGCCGCGCGGCATCCAACGGCGCCGGCTCCGTCACATCGCGAGGGTGGGCGGCCGCCGTCGGCACACGTGCTTCGGGCTCGGGATGCCTGTCGCGGCTCTCGTCGAAACGCTCGGCCAGAAGCGTCGAGAGGTCGGCGGCGACGAGTTCCGCGAGCTGCTCGTCGGAGTCGAAGCTGACATACGCCGCGTTGTCGTCCTCGCGGATGCGGTCGATGAGTTGCAGGAGCCGGTCGTCGCGGCGCTCGGAGGACTTGATGTAGATGAGCTTCGGCATGTCGGGATCGGCGAGGTTGTACTCGTCTTCCAGGCCGGAGACATCCTCGCCCGGGGCCACCCATCCGTACTTCTCCCAGTACAGGCCGACGAAGACATCGCTCTGATCGAGGTACGCGCGGTACAACGATCGCGGAGGATGAGGTCGCGCCCCCAGCTCGAACATCACCGGAGCCAGGCGCAACCGTTCGATGGCCGCGCGCGCGGCCTTGCGCTCGGGTTCCAGTTCGCGGAGCGTCGAGCTCACGAAAACGCGAAGTCGCTGATCCGGCGTTCTGATGGCCCCTCGGGTGGTAGCCATGCAGTTCATTGTGCTGCGAAGCGGATGCTCGGGACACGACCCCTTTCAAGGGCCGTTCCCGCGTTCAATGGCCGTTCGATGCGCGAGCGATGCCCACGAGGTCGGCGGCGGCAGGCAGCAGTGACGCGGCATCCGTCCACACGGCGTGCAGTGTGCGTACCAGTTCCAGGCCCGAAACCGGCACGGCCACGAGGTCGCCGGCGCGCACCGCAGCGCCCACCGCGAGCTCGCTGAGCACAGCCGGCCCTGCTCCGCTCGTCACTGCCACGCGTACCGCCGCGTTGCTGGACAGCTCCAGGACCGGCTCCGCCCGCCGGTACCCGGCCAACGCCTCGTCGAGCGTGGTGCGCGTGCCCGACCCCGGCTCGCGCACCACGAGCGGTGTCGCGGCGAGCTCTGCCGCGCCGAGCGGCCGCTTGCGCCGCGCCCACGGGTGCTCGGGCGAGACCACCACGACGAGTCGGTCGTGCGAAACGGCCGATCGGCGAAGCGAGTGCGGAACTCCGGGCGACTCGACGAACCCGACGGCAGCGCGCCCGGATGCCACCAGGTCGAACACCTCGCTCGAGTTGTGCACCAGCAGGGCGACGTCGAGACTCGGATGCTCGCGCCTGAGCCGCGTGAGCCAGAGCGGAATGAGGTACTCGGCCACCGTGAGACTCGCGGCCACCGTGAGGTGCGAGTTCTGATCACGGCGCAGTGCCGCGATCGCGGTATGCAGCTCGCGGGCTGCACCCAGTACGGCACCTGCCCAGTCGACGACGACATCGCCGTCGGCCGTGAGCCGTGACCCGCGCGGCGATCGCTCCAGCAGCCGAACGCCGAGGCTCTTCTCCCACGCGGCGAGGGCGCGGGATGCGTTGGGCTGCGCCATGCCGACGGCCCGCGCGCCCGCGCTCAGGCTTCCGTGCTCCGAGACGGCGACGAGCAGCTCGAGCACGGCGAGGTCGGGCCAGCGCTCGCCGCGCCGCGGCTCCGAGTCGGCCATGCCGGAATCAGCCATATCCAAATGATATGCCGCTATGCGAAACCGACGGCTACTGCGGAGCGGCGCTGGATTCCAGGCTGGAACGGTGACCAGCACCGCACCCATCCCCGTTCCCGCAGAGGCCGAAGTCGCAGCCACCTCTACCGAACCGACGGGGCCGCGCTCGCGCGGAGCGGCGGCTTCCTCCCCGCAACCTCTCGGGCCGCGGTCGGGCAGCACCGCGGCCGCGTTGTGGCGCGGAACCCTGCGGGTGGCGCCCGGCCTCGCGGTGTGCGCGGTGGCGGTCGCGATCGCGCTTGTCGTGGCATCCGTCATTCCGGTGCTCAGCGCAACCCTCATCGCGATCGTGCTCGGAGTGCTCGTGCGCAACACGCTGCCCGTGCCGAGCGTGCTCGAGGCCGGACTGACGTTCGCGGCGAAGAAGCTGCTGCGGCTCGGCATCGTGCTGCTCGGCCTTCAACTGATGCTCGGCGACGTGCTCGGTCTCGGGTGGGGCGTCATCCTCATCGTCGTCGCTGTGGTCGGCGTCGGCTTCACCGGAACGCTGCTGATGGGCAGGTGGCTCGGCGTTCCCTACTCGCAGCGGCTGCTCATCGCCGGCGGTTTCTCGATCTGCGGCGCATCCGCCGTCGCCGCCGTGGACGGCGTCATCCAGACCGAGAAGAACGAGGAGGTCGTCGCGGCCGTTGCGCTGGCCACCGTGTTCGGAACGCTGATGATCCCGTTCATCCCTTTCGCGAGCTCCCTGCTCGGACTCACCGAGCGCGAAGCCGGCATCTGGGCGGGCGCTTCGACGCACGAGGTCGCGGGTGTCGTGGCGGTCGGCGGCATCATCGGCGGTGGAGCGCTCGCCGTCGCCGTGGTCGTCAAGCTCGCGCGCGTGCTGCTTCTGGCCCCGATGATGGCCGTGGTCGGCGTAACGCACCGTCGCCGCACCGGAACGGATGCCTCAGGCAAGCGGCCGCCCATCATCCCGCTCTTCGTGGTGCTCTTCGTCGTGATGGTGGTCATCCGCTCGATCGGGGTGGTTCCCGAACCGGTGCTCGACGTGGCGAAGACGGCGCAGGGTGCGGTGCTGGCGGCCGCGATGTTCGCGCTGGGTGCCGGGGTGAACATCCGCAAGCTGGTCAAGGTGGGCAGACGTCCGCTGCTGCTGGCGCTGCTCGCCACCATCCTGGTGACCGGCATCGGGCTCGCCGGAGTGCTGCTGCTGCGCTAACCCACGGTATGCCTCCAGTTACGGAATGCCCGGCTCGTTAGCATTGGCCATATGACCGCCGAGCACCCGGACGACCACTCCGAAGACCAGCGCGAGATCCGTCTCGCGGCCGATCGGAACGTGGTCATCGAGCTGCTCGACGCCGGCGGCGAGCCGGAGGTGCTGAAGCTCGTCGTGGCCAGGTACCCGCGCTCGCCCCTGGCGTGGGCGAAGCTCGCGGATGCCACCTACCATCCGGATGCCGCGCTCGAGTCGTACGCGTACGCGCGGGTCGGCTACTACCGGGCGATCGAGGCGCTGGAGGCCGCCGGCTGGGACGGCACCGGCACCGTCCCGTGGTCGCACGAGCCGAACCGCGGTGCGCTGCGCGCGTTCTACGCGCTGCGTCGCGCCGCCGATGCCATCCGCGAGCACGATGAGGCGGCCCGCATCGACGAGTTGCTCACGCAGTGCGACCCCACGGCATCCGCAGAGATCGAGGCGTCCCGCACGGCGCCCATCCCGGTGCAGAACCCGTCGCCGCCGACGGAGTCGTTCGTCATCCGCGGCGAAGACTGACAGGCATCCATCCTGCGGCGGAGCCCGCCTGCCGGCGAACAGGCCTGTCTGAAGACCCCGGTATCGCGGCTACGCCGCTCACCGGCTCCATCGGCTCGGCAGAGCGAGCAAGCTCGCTCTGCTCTTGCCTCAGTCGCCGATAGGCTGGATGGGCCGCAAAACGCAAGGAGCATCATGCCCGCATCAGTCATCGTCGGTGCCCAGTGGGGCGACGAGGGTAAAGGCAAGGCCACGGATCTTCTGGGCGGCCGAATCGACTACGTCGTCAAGTTCAACGGCGGCAACAACGCCGGCCACACGGTCGTGATCGGCGACGAGAAGTACGCGCTGCACCTGCTGCCTTCCGGCATCCTGACCGAGGGCGTCACGCCCGTCATCGGCAACGGCGTGGTCGTCGACCTCGAGGTGCTCTGCGAAGAACTCGACGGTCTCATCGCCCGCGGTGTCGACGTCTCGCGCCTCGTGATCTCGTCGAACGCGCACATCATCACCCAGTACCACCGCACGATGGACAAGGTGACCGAGCGCTTCCTCGGCAAGCGCCAGATCGGCACGACGGGGCGCGGCATCGGGCCGACGTACGCCGACAAGATCAATCGAGTGGGCATCCGCATTCAGGATCTCTTCGACGAGGGCATCTTGCGTCAGAAGGTGGAGGGCGCGCTCGACCAGAAGAACCACCTGCTGGTGAAGGTGTACAACCGGCGCGCGATCTCGGTCGACGAGGTCGTTGACGACCTGCTGTCGTATGCCGAGCGCATCCGCCCGATGGTGGCCGACACGTCGCTGCTACTGAACCGGGCGCTCGACGAGGGCAAGCAGGTGCTGTTCGAGGCGGGTCAGGCGACGATGCTGGATGTCGACCACGGCACCTACCCGTTCGTCACCTCGTCGTCGTCGACGGCCGGTGGTGCCGCGACGGGCTCCGGCGTGGGTCCCGGCCGCATCGACCGCGTGATCGCGATCGTCAAGGCGTACACGACCAGAGTCGGCGCCGGGCCATTCCCCACGGAGCTCGACGACGAGATGGGCGAATGGCTGCGCCAACGCGGAGCGGAGTTCGGCACGACCACGGGCCGCCCCCGCCGCACCGGCTGGTACGACGCCCCCATCGCCCGCTACGCCACCCGTGTGAACGGGGTGACCGACTTCGTGCTCACCAAGCTCGACACGCTGACCGGGCTGGAGCGCATCCCGGTGTGTGTCGCGTACGACGTGGACGGCGTGCGCCACGACGAGGTTCCGGCGTCGCAGAGCGACTTCCACCACGCCGTGCCGATCTACGAGGAGTTCCCGGGCTGGAGCGAAGACATCCAAGGCGCGCGCTCCTTCGAGGATCTGCCCGCGAACGCTCAGCAGTATGTGCTGGCACTCGAGCGGATGTCCGGGGCCAGGTTCTCGGCCATCGGCGTGGGACCCGCGCGCGATGCGATCGTGGTGCGGCACGACCTCTTGGAGCCGTCTGCGCGTTGACGCGGCGTCGCGCTCCCAGGAACGAGCCGGATCGCGATGTGAGGATTGTGCGGTGACCTCGAGACTGCGTGCCTGGCCGTTCTTCGTGGCCGCGCTCGGGCTCTTCGCCGGGTTCGTCGCCGTCTACATCTTCTTCGTGCGCACCTATGCCGGGCAGATCGTCGACGAGCGGGCCTTCAACGGCGCGTACAGCCAGCACGACGCGATCGCCACGTTCTCCGAGCGGTTCCTCGATGTGGTGCCGGTGATCGCGTTCGGGGCCGGCATCGTGCTGACGGTGTCGATCGGCGTGGTCACTCGCCGATGGCGTCAGCTGGTCGTGGGGCTTGTGGTCTTCGGTGTGGCGTGCGTGCTCGCGGAACTGTCGAAGTACGTCTTCCTCTCCCGGCCGGAGACCGGCGCCACGGATCCGTTCGGCAACTCATTCCCGTCGGGGCATACAACGGTTGCCGCTGCTGCGGCGTTCGCCGTCTTCCTCGTGACCACACCGCGTTGGCGGCCGGCCGCGGCGCTCGGCGGGGGAGCGTTCGCGGTGCTCACGGGCGTCCTCGCACTCGTCAGTCAGTGGCATCGCCCGAGCGACGTGGTCGCCGGCCTCATTCTGGTGGCGATCTGCGGATGCCTCGGCACCGGCGTTCTCGCACTGCTCGGACTGCCTGCGGCGCGTCAGCGGTCCGCATCGCTTGCATGGCTGTGGTGGGTCTCCGCGATCGCCGCTGTCGTCTCGCTGATCGCGTTCGTGCTCATCTATGCCACTGTTTCCGACCACGGCCAGCATCTGCAAGTGGCCTACGTCGGAGGCGTCGCTGCCGTGCTCGCCGTGGGTGCCGGATTCACCGCAGCCGGAAACCGGCTGTTCCGCACGGTGGGGTGATGCCGGCAACCGCTGGCGCTCGAAGCACCTCTACGGCACCTCTACGCGGGCACGTAGCGGGACGACGGCCGGATGATCTTCGGATCCCGCGCCTGCTCCAGCACGTGCGCGGTCCAGCCGACGATGCGCGCCATCGCGAACGTGGGCGTGAACATCTCCCGCGGAATGCCGCACTGCTCCATCACGATGGCGGCGTAGAACTCCACGTTCGTGTGCAGCGCGCGGCCCGGCTTGTACTCGGCGAGCAGACGCTCGGCGACACGCTCGTACTCCACGGCGAGCTCGACGCGTGGGCCGCCGAACTCGAGGGCCACCTCCCGCAACAGCCGGGACCGCGGGTCGGCCGTGCGATAGACGGCGTGACCGAAGCCCATGAGCCGTCGACCCGCTGAGAGCTCGCCGCGCAGGTACCGCTCGATGCGGGCGCCGTCGACCTGAGTGGAATCGGAGGAGACGGCATCCAGCGCGTCCAGTGCGCGGCTCGGGGCGCCGCCGTGCAGCGGCCCGGAGAGCGCGCCGAGGGCACCGACGATGCAGGACTCCATGTCTGCACCCGTGGATGCGATCACCCTCGCCGTGAACGTCGACGCGTTGAATCCGTGATCGATCGTCGCGATGAGGTACGCGCTCAGCGCGCGTATGGCGCGATCGACGGGCTCTCTTCCGGTGACGCGGAACAGGTAGTCCTCCACGACGCCCGTACGCGATGAGCTGACGGGCCACGGGTCGTCGCCTGCGCGAGCACGCTGGAACGCGGCGAGGATGCCTGGGGCCACGGCGGCGACCGCGAGCGCTTCCTCGACGCGGGCCTCGTCATCGAGGTCGTACAACGGCCGGGACCCGCGCGCGGCGGCGAGCATGGGAAGGGTGGCCTGCAGCCCCCGAAGCGGGTCGATCTGCCGGGTGGCGGCATCCACCACGAACTGCTGCACTTCCGGGGGCGTCGTGCGCAGGCTCGTGACGAGTTCGTGGAAGCGGCTGTCGGCATCCGGATCGGGCAGCGACCCCAGCACGAGCAACTGCCATGCGCGCTCCAAGTCGCCGGATCGGGCGAGCTCGATCGCGTCATGCCCGCGGTAGTGATAGCGCCCTTCGTCGCCCAGCACATCGCCGATGGATGTCTGCGCGACGACCACCCCGGCGAGGCCCCGTGGCACCTCGATGGGCTGTGGTGGACGCACTTTCGTGTCTGCGACTGACATGGCGGCCTCCTCGATGACGGGATCGGACGATTTCAGCGTGCGACTTGATCGTGCATTCGTCAACGTTGATCGAATCAATATGATGAGTCCATGGATGCTTCGCTGCCGCGGCTGACCGCCGCCCAGGCGGCCGCACGACTCGGCGTGCAGCAGCAGACGCTCTACGCGTACGTGTCGCGCGGTCTGCTCGCACGAGAACGCGGCGCCCACGGATCCACGTTCGATGCGCTGGAGATCGAGCGGTTCGCAAGCTCGCGGCGGCGGAGCGGCCGGGGTGCTCGAGAGGACCAGTCGGCTGGGGCATCCGGATCGCCGCTTATGGTGCTCGACACCGACATCGCGCTGATCGAAGACGGTGAGCTGTTCCTGCGCGGTGTGTCTGCCGCGGAGCTCGCGCTGAAGTACCCCTACGAGTCCGTGGCACGCTGGCTATGGGGCGGCCCGCTGGAGGCATCCGCCCCGGTGTTCGTGCCGGACGAGTACGCCATCGCGTCGGCCCGCGCGGCCGTCGTCGCACTGGGTCGCGTGGCGACGCCGCTCGATCGCGTGCAGGTCGCCGTGCCCGTTCTCGGTGCGGCCGACCCGACGAGGCACGATCTTGACCCGGATGCTGTGCGCCCGGCAGCCGAGCGGATGATCGCCGGCGTGGTGGCGACGCTGGGTGGTCGCGTCCTCCGGTCGCCACCCGCCGAGAAGTCAAGAGTTGCGATGACGGCAAGGGAATTGCCGCGGAATTCGACTTCTCGGCCGGGCGAGGGAGCACCCGAACCAGGTGGCCTCGCGGTCGCGGCGTGGAAGGCATTCACGGACAGGACGCCGTCCGCGGCGGAGGTACGCGCCCTGAACGCTGCACTCGTGCTGCTCGTCGACCACGACCTTGCCGTGTCCACGCTGGCGGCGCGGGCCGCGGCATCCGCTCGGGCGACCCCGTATGCCGTGGTGTCGAGCGGCCTCGGCGCCCTGGACTCCGCGCTGCATGGGAACGCGAGCGGTGCGGCGTGCGAGCTGATCCGTCTGGTTCTCGCCGGAACGGATGCCCGCACCGCCCTCGCGCAGACCGTCGCGCGTACGGCTCGCCCGGCGCCGGGTTTCGGCCACTCCCTCTACCCGGGGATCGACGCGCGCGCAGGCATCCTGTTGCCGCTCGTCGCCGAGCTGCCGGAGGGAGCCGCCGTGGTCGAGGCCGTCGACCGCCTCGCCGCGGAGGTTCTGTCGCGCACGGGCAGGCATCCGAATGTCGACCTGGCGCTCGCCGCGCTCACCATCGCGGCGCGGATGCCGCCGGATGCCGGCGCGGCGATCTTCGCGATCGGCCGCATGGCCGGCTGGGTCGCGCACGCGCTCGATGAGTACGGGCAACGGCCGTTGCGGCTGCGTCCGCGCGGGCGGTACGTCGGGCCGGATGCCGGCACACCGGCTCGAACAGCGAAGGTGCCTGACGAATAGCCGCCGCCGCAGGGCTCGGTCAAGGCCTGTCAGTGGCAGTGACCGTCGCGATACAACCGGAGCATGTCTCCAGGCGAGCTGAACGACGAGTGCATGACGGAGGCGTCAAGCATCGCGCGGCTCGCGCAGCACAAGGCGCTACGAGTGGCGTGTGCCGAATCGCTCACGAGCGGCGCAATCGCGAGCCATCTCGGGGCGGCGAGTTCGGCGTCCGAATGGTTCGCCGGCGGCGTGGTCGCGTACTCGGCGCAGCTGAAGTTCGACCTGCTCGGCGTCGAGCAAGGGCCGGTCGTCACGGCCACGGCAGCAGAACAGATGGCGCGTGGTGTCGCAAAGCTCGCCTCCGCCGACGTCGCACTGGCCGTAACCGGCGAGGGCGGCCCTGAGCCAGCGGAAGACGCACCCGTGGGCACGGTGTACGTCGCCGTCTGGGGCCTGGGCGTGCACGAGGTGCGCGAGTTCCACTTCGACGGCGGTCCCGGCGACATCGTGCACGCCACCGCGTTGCAGGCACTGCGGATGCTCCGCGCGGCGGCCGAGAAGTAGCGCTGGAGCCGTGCGGTGAAGGTGTCGTTCCGCGGTCCGAATTGGCGGGTGGCCGCGCGAGAAGTGGAAGATGGCCGAGTGCCCAGTGTCGTGGAACTCATCCGATCGTCAGAGCTGTCCGACCGCGCGGAGTACGCCTACGCCGCCACGGCGCCGGCGGATGCTCGCCTGATATTCCTGGCCGGATCCTGTCCTCTGAATGCCGACGGTTCGACCGCCGCGGTCGGCGACTACGCCGAGCAAGCGCGCAAGTGCCTCGAGAACATGTCGCTGGCGTTGGCGGCGGCGGGAGCATCCATCAGCGACGTGATCAGCACGAGGGTGCTCGTCGCGACGACGAAGCAATCGGTTCTGGGCACCGTGTGGCGGATCGTGCGCGACACCTTCGGCGACCACGATGTTCCGAGCACTCTGATGGGTGTGACGGTGTTGGGCTACGACGACCAGCTCGTAGAGATCGAGGCGACCGCGGCCGTGCGGTGATAATCGCCGCGCGAATCATTCGCAAGAACCGCTGTCCGTAGGCGGGTCAGCAGCCCATCGCTCCAACGGACGCCCGCCGCCTCGTACGCAAGAAGCGCTGCGCCCTGCAGCGGGCCGAGTGCCGAGGGCACGACCAGGACGGGAACCGCACCTGGCTCCTCGGCCAGCGCATCGGCAAAGCGGCGGCGGAACGACGGATGCGTCGCGACGGCTCCTTCGAGTGCGACCTGCACTGGATTGTCGCCGACCACCGGCGCCAGCAGCTGCACGCTGCGTGCCGTCTTTCGAGCGAGCTCGCGAAGGGCCCGATCAGCCAGAGGTGAGGTCTCCGCCGCCGCAGTGATCGTGGGTGCGAGGCGCCCGTACCGGGGCATGACCTCCGTGCGTTCCGTCCTTCGAAGGCCGAGGATGACCGCGCGCAGCTCGTCGACATCGCTCGCGCCCCAATACGCGAGCACGTCGGAGACGAACCCGGCATCATCCTCCCCGCCTGCTCCGATCAGGACCATTTGCACCGCATCGAAGGCCAGATGCCGTGCGGCACCGGCGTAGTGCTCGAACCAGCCGTTCTCCACCTCGCGTCCATCGGGGGTGATCGCCAGTGCCGTCGATCCTGTGCCGGCTATGACGATCACACCCGCTTTGCCGAGCAGTGCTCCGCGATGGGCGATCACGGCATCGTTGACGAGCGACCGCGGGCAGCTCGCCGGGATCTCATTGAAGAACTCTGCCGCCCACCGGTTCACAGAGCCGTCGAGCGGACTGGACTTGATCTCTGCGATTCCCGCTGCAAGGCCCACAGCGTTGGCTGCATCAAGGTCGGCAAGCAGGAGGCACTCGCGCACCGCCTGGGCCACGTTCTCGGCGGCGTTCCGGTTGTGGAACGGGCTTCCGCCGCGACCGGTGAACGTCGAGAGCGGCGAGCCGTCGAGGCTGAAGCATCCGACGCGTGTGTGCGTTCCGCCGGAATCCACCCCGATGACGAACGGCTCTCGGTTGTGCGAACGCATGGGCCGAGCCTATTGGTCGCCGACTAGCGTGGACACGATGACATCCACGCAGAACCCGGCCGCGCTTTCGGACTACGACCCGCGCTGGCCGCTTCGTGCGGAACAGCTACTCGCAGGCATCCGCGAAGCTCTCCGCGATATGCCGGGCGCGAGTGGCGCCGTATACGACCACATCGGATCGACATCCGTTCCCGGCCTCGCGGCGAAACCCTTCGTCGACCTGCAGGTGCGGATGCTGCCACTTCCGTCTGACGTCGTTCTCATCGAAAGGCTCCGCCACCTCGGTTACAGAAGCGAAGGGCTCGCGTCCCGATTCTCCGGGAGTCGACCGAGACATCCCTCGTGGAGATCGCCAGGTCAGCGACGACGTCTGGGCGAAGTCGCTGTTCGTGCACGACGACGGCGTCATTCTGCACGTGCGCCGTTCCGACTCGCCGTGGGGTGAGTACACGGTGTGGTTCCGCGACTGGCTGCGCGCGCATCCGCAGGAGCGCGAGCGGTACGAACGGCTGAAGCGACACCTGAGCGCGCAGAATGCGGGAAAGCCGGACTACGACGACTACACCCGGGCGAAGACGGTGTTCTTCGACGAAGCGCAGGAACGATTCGAGGAGTGGGCGGCTGTCGATCACGCCGAACCCGAATCGTCATGACCATGAAGCCGCCGAACCACGCGGCGCGATGAAGGAGTCGTCATGAGCACCATTGCCCACATCACGGGCGTTCGCACCGTGAGCATCCCCGTCGACGATCAGGATGCCGCACTGCGGTTCTACGCCGACACGCTCGGTTTCACTGTGCTGCGCGACATGCCGACGCCGAATGGCAGCCGCTGGATCGAGCTCGCTCCCGCGGAGAACAGTGTCATCGTCACGCTGGAGCCCGCCGCGCCGGATGTCACGCGCGGCGCCATCGGCATCCGCTTCACCACGGATGACATCGACGCTGCGCACTCAGCCATGGCCGACCGTGGCGTCGAGGTGGATGACATCCTCCGGTGGCCCGGAGTTCCCGCCATGTTCGCCTTCCGCGACATCGACGGCAACACGTTCTCGATCACCGAACTGGCGTGATGGTGCCAGGGCCTCCCTATGCTCGTGGGATGGCTCTGGCATGGGAACAGGTGATCGTCCACGCGATCGATCCGGTCGCGCTCGGCACGTGGTGGGCGGAGGCACTCGGATGGTCTGTCGTCTACTCCGATGATGACGAGTTCGAGATCCGACCCGAACGTGACAAGCAGCCGGCGCTCGACTTCGTACGGGTCGATGAGCCCAAACAAGGCAAGAGCCGACTTCACCTCGACTTCCGGCCGGACGACCAGGACGCGGAGGTGGCACGACTTCTCGCCCACGGCGCTCAGCGGATCGACATCGGCCAGGGAGAGCAGTCGTGGGTCGTGCTCGCCGACCCCGAGGGAAACGAATTCTGCGTGCTCGCCGCGCGCGTCAGGTGAAGTAGCCGCCGAACGTCCAGGTCGTCCCGGCATCGACCGCGATCGTGAAGTGCACGACGGCCACCCTGGGCGGCAGCGGCATCTGATAGCCGCTGTCGCCACCGCAGGACCCGCCTTCGAAGACCCCCGGATCTTCTACCAGCGTGACCGTGCCGTCGCTGCTGCACTCCCAATTCGAGTTCAGGTACGCCGAGCCGTTCGGCACCCTGACAGTGAGCGTCTCGCTGCCCGTGCCCGAGAAGTTCACCGTGCCCAAGGGAACGGTCGATGGATGCGACGGCGACGGGGTGGATGCCACGAGCAACGTCGGCGCAGGGGGAACAGGCTCCGGCTTCGGTGCGGTGCATCCGGCGAGGCCGGTGCACACAGCTGCAACTCCGATCGCGATCGCAACCGCCGATGCTGCACGCCGCACTGTGACTCCTCCGTCCGCACCCGACGATATCCATCCACACGGATGCCCGCCAGCAGCACCCGCAGAGAGCCCCAAGTCGCCCGCGATAGTTTGAGGTCATCCCAACGGCGACTCGAGCGCGCGAGCACAGGCATCCGCTGCTCCGTCGCGACTGGGAATGGAAGGACTCCCGATGCGTCACACGCCCCACTACCTGATGACGGATCCCGAAGAGGTCAAGCGACTGATCCGGGGCAACCCGTGGGCCACGTTCGTCTCCCCCACCTCCAACGGACTGATCGCGTCGCACTACCCCGTGATGGTCGATGAAGACGCCGATGGCATCACGATCGTCAGCCACTTCGGTCGCCCCGACGACGAGCTGCACGAGCTGGGACAGCACGAGATCCTGGTGGTCATCCAGGGTCCGCACGACTACGTCTCACCCAGCTGGTACGCGCCCGGCGACCTCGTTCCCACCTGGAACCACGTCACCGCGCACCTCTACGGCACGCCGGAGATCCTCACCGAAGAGGAGAACTACCGGGTGCTCGACCGGCTCACGGACTACTTCGAGAACCACTATCCGAACGGACGGCACCTCAGCGAAGACGAGGCCGGCACGCGCCGCATTGCCAAGGGAACGGTGGGCTTGCGGATGCACGTGGCCCGCTTCGACGCGCGCGCGAAGCTCAGTCAGAACAAGACTCCGGATGTCATCGAGAACGTGACGGAACACATCGCCGAGAACAATCCCGCACTGGCTCGGGAGATGCGCCGTGTGAACGGCCGGGACACCACCCACACGTGACCCCCACGGTTCAACTCGGTCAGATGGCCCTTTTCCCGCCGTCTAGGGCCATCTGAGCGACCTTAATCGAGGTGCGCCACCAGACTGGATGCATGACCTCCTCGCTCTGGCTCGGCACGTACACGGGTGACTCCGGCGGGCACGGTCGCGGCATCGCCCGCGTGGACCTCGGGCCCGATGAAAACGGTGCGGAAGGCACGATCACGGGCATCCATACCGCGGCCGCAGCGGATTCGCCGTCGTTCGTCGCAACGCATCCGACCCTGCCCGTCGTATACGCGGTCGAGGAGTTCGCGGGGCGCATCCGAGCGTTCCGCGTGACAGAGACCGGCGACCTCGAGCCGCTGGGCGACGCGCATCCTGCCGGTGAGGCGGTGTGCCACGTCGGGGTCGCACCGCACGGAGGGTACGCGATCGCCACGTGCTGGGGCGACGGACGCGTGCTCGCCTACGAGCTCGACGAGCGCGGAGCGATCGTCGGGCGGGCGGAAGCACGGGCATCCGTCGACCCGTACAGCGACATCGCCGATGAGCCCAGACCGAGCCGTGCGCACTCGGCGATGTTCCTGCCCGACGGACGCGTGCTCACCACCGACCTCGGGCACGACACGGTGCGTGTGTGGCGGGCGGACGGCGCCTCGCTCGTGCCGGTCGCCGAGACGGTGCTGCCCTTCGGCAGCGGACCGCGGCACATGGCGCTGCATCCGAGCGGCCACGTGTATGTGGTGACCGAGTACTCGATCGAGGTCGTCGTGCTCGACCCTAAGACGCTGGCCGTGGCATCCGTGGTGCCGGCGATCATGCCGCACGAGCGCGACGGCAACGCCGCGGCGCACATCTCGTTCGACGGTCACCGGCATGTTCATGTCACGGTGCGCGGCGCCAACGTCGTGGGCGTGCTCGAGGTGACGGATGCCGGTGCGAGAGTGCATCCGATCACCAGCGTCGACTGCGGTGGCAAGTGGCCCCGGCACCACCTGCAGCTCGGCGACCGCTTCTACGTGGCGAACCAGCTCAGCGAGGACATCGCCGTGTTCCGGCTGCGCGACGGGATGCCCGAACTCGTCACGACCGTGCCGACCGGCTCGCCGACGTGCCTGGTGCCCGTGGCCTGAAGCGGCCTCTCGACGGTTGTCCCCGGACGTTGCCCCATCGTCGCCCACGCGACAACTGGGGCCAGGTCGACGGAAGGTCGCCCTGAGTCCGCTCTCTCACGGCGTCGGCGTCGAGAATTGCCGTCCGGGGTTGTCGTTACTCCCGCCACGAACGGCAACTTCGGACTGGGAAGTCGCGGCGAAGCGGAACTTCCAGTCCGAACGTGTCGTCATCGGCCGGCGTCGCGGCAGTCCGGGACGGTGACTTGATGGTGAGCCCGGGTTGCTTCAATGTCCGGAGAGCGATCACGCGGCGAGGTGGAATGTGCTCGCGAAGCGGCCCAGTAGCTCGCGCGGCCCCTGCAGCACCTCGACCACGCCGGTGTCGATGGCCTGTGCCGGTTCCAGTTCGCCGGAGATGAGGCGACGGATGTCCGCCCCCGCCGAAAAGGCGAGGTCGGCGGCTCCGGCGCCGCGCTTGACCTGCAGAGCGGTGCCGTCCACACGCACGAACAACTCGGCCGGGCCGACCCGGGCCGAATAGGCGGTTGCAGGAAGATCCTCCGCAACCTTCGGCTGGAAGGCGGTGCGGAGATCCATCGTCATGGAATCCGGCGTGATGACCTGCTCCGCGCGCGGCTCCCCCAGCGTTTTGAAGCCCCAGGCACCCAGCGCGAGCACGATCGGCTCGAGCTCCCGGCCATACGGCGTCAGTTCGTAGAGGATGATGCGGGAGCGCGGCGCCCTGCGGATGACGCCTGCCGCCTGCAGCTCCTTGAGCCGCGCCGCCAGGATGTTGCTCGGGATCCGCGGCAATCCCGCCGCGAGTTCCCCGTAGCGGCGCGGCCCGACGAGCAGGTCGCGAACGATCAGCAGCGCCCAACGCTCCCCGACGAGTTCCAGCGCCTGGCTGACGCCGCCGTACTGGCCATAGTCTCGCGCGGCCACAAGCGGCGCGGCTCAGGCCTGCTGGTTCGCGAAGGCCTCCGGCCCCTGTTCGGCGGCGACCGGGTCCATCCAGCCGAACTCGAGCATGTTGCCGTCGGGGTCGGTGAGCTGCCGCTGGTACATGAAGCCGTAGTCGGCGGCGGGGCGGTCCTCGCTGCCTCCGGCCTCGACACCCCTGGCGACCGTGGCATCGACCTCGTCACGGCTGTCGAGGAAGATCGCCGTCGACACCGAAACGCTCTCGCTCGGGTCTCCGATCGGACGATCGGTGAATGTCTGGAAGAAGTCGCGCACCAGGATCATGAAGTAGTTGTGGTCCTCCTCGACCACGACGCAGGCAGCGTTGTGATCGGTGAACTGCGGATTGATGCGGAATCCGAGCGCCGTGTAGAACGCCTTCGAGCGCTCCAGGTCGGTCACCGGCAGGTTGACGAACATCGCGGTCATCGTGGTCTCCCTTGTACGGGTCCGGAATGAGTTCCGGATGTGATGAGCACCACACTTGCAAAAAACAAGTGATGCGTCAAGAGCCAAATGTAGATGTCGGACGAGACCGATTGCTTGACTCGCTCGCTTCGCGTCCTCGAGAGTGGGCGGGCCAGCCGATACGAGGAGGCCCGATGCGATCGACGTTCCCCATGCCGGACAATCCGTGGCCGCATGACATGGTGATCACGATCGAGGACAGCGCGCATTCTCTGCTCGATTTGTTGTGGGTACGAGAGGCGTGGCAGCTGGAACCGGAAGGCTCGGAACTCCCGCCGGTGCTCACGGCGACTCCGGCGCGAGTGAGTTCCGCAGAACGAGCGAAAGCCCCCATCGCCGCATGGCGGGACGCCTGGCCCGCGTTGTGGCAATCCTGCCTTCGGCATGCCGGGAAACAACGGGATCCTGAATCGATAAGGCGGCTGCACGCCTCTGCACTCGGTTCCAGCGAACGAGCGGAGCTTCTCCAAGAACTCGTGGGCCCATCGTGGAGTGAGAACTTCGGCACTGATGCATTGACCGCCGCCGATCACCAGCGGTGGGAGGAAGCCTTTTACAAGCAGCACGGAAGGCGAGTCTCGCAGCCGTACGACGAGAGTCCGGAACGCGTGTGCCTCGACACGCTCGTACCCGCATGGCGAGCGGGCCTGACCAAGATCGTCGAGATCCCGTGCCGCGGCACCTTCACGCGCATCCTCGGACCTCACTCGATCCTCGTAACAGAGGAGACCCGCGCAGACCCCGGCCGCTACCGAGAAGCGCTGACGCTCTTCGCCTGAGAACATTCACGGCGTCATCCCTCCGGCTGACCCCTCGGTGCCCCGAATCAACCCGTGGCCTGACGCGCGAGACGACCACAACCGGAACGATGGATGCATGGCTGCGATTCTCGAGGCATCCGCCCTCACGAAGTCCTACGGCGAGACCCACGCGCTGGCTGGTGTCACGCTCGACGTTAAGGCGGGGGAGGCGCTGGCGATCATGGGCGCGTCCGGGTCGGGCAAGTCCACGTTGCTGCACGTGCTGGCGGGCATCCTTCCACCGGATTCCGGATGGGTCGCCCTTCATGCACCGCAAGGCACGGTGTCGGTCGGCGAACTGAACGATGCCGCGCGTTCGGCACTGCGGCGCGACACGTTCGGATTCGTGTTCCAGCAGGGGCTGCTCATTCCGGAGTTGACCGCCATGGAGAACGCGGCTCTGCCGCTGATGCTGCGCGGCGTTCCGCGCCCTGAGGCGGAACAGCGCGCGGCAGGCTGGCTCGCCGCCCTCGGGCTCGCCGGCCTGGAACAGCGCCGCATCGGCCAGCTCTCCGGCGGCCAGGCGCAGCGCGTCGCCGTCGCCCGGGCTCAGGTGATCGAGCCGCTCGTGGTGTTCGCCGACGAGCCGACCGGCGCGCTCGACTCCACAACGTCGGCCGAGGTGATGGATGCCCTCATCTCCTCGACCACCGGCCGCGGCCGCACGCTCGTGGTGGTCACTCACGACGAGGGCGTCGCCGCCCGCTGCACCCGCGTGGTTCGGCTGCGCGACGGGCTCGTCGTCGAGACCCGGTCGAAGGTGGCGGGCATGGACTACATCCAGACGCCGGCCGGAGCGGGAGCCGGGACGATGCCGCAGGTGATCGGTGCGGGAACGGGCGCGGGCCACCCGGCAACCGCCGCACCGCAGGGGCAGGACCGATGAAGACGCTCACCGTCGCCCGCCTGCTCGCGAGACCGACGGCATCCGGAAGAGCTGCCCTGGGGCTGCCGATCGTGGCGTTCGGCGTCGCGACAGCGCTGCTGCTGACGACGCTGGCCGGTGCGATGTCGTTCTTCCGCTGGCATGACGAGCTCGGTTTCACGTATCAGGTGCTCGCGATCTTCGCGTCCGCACTGCTGCTCGTTCCCCTCGCGTCGCTCGGCGGCTCCGCGGCACGCCTCTCGGCTCGGCGCAGGGATGACCGCCTCGCGACACTGCGCCTGCTCGGCGCCACGACCGGTTTCGTCGCCCGCCTGACCGTGCTCGAATCGATCGCGCTCGCCGTCGTCGGCGCCCTCGGCGGCGTCGTGCTCTATCTGGCGCTGACTCCGCTGGTAGGACTGATCTCGTTCCGCGGGCATCCGATCGGGGCGGCGGCACTGCTGCTCAACCCGCTCATCGTCGCGGCCGTCGTCGTGGGGGTCGGCCTGCTCGCCGGTGTCAGCGCCGTGATCGGTCTGCGCAGCGTGGTCGTCTCGCCGCTCGGCGTGCGCACCAGGCAGTCGGCGCCGCGCTCGCATTGGATCCGCGTCGTGGCTGGCGTCGCCGTCGTCGTGGCCGTCGTGTTCTGCGTCGCCAATCCCAGCCTGCTCGGTGGCGCCGTGACCGTGATCGTCGTGCTGGCCACGGCATTCGCGGCGGCCAACGCAGTGCTCGGCCTTGTCGGCCCGTTCGTGATCAAGAGGTTCGCGATGTCGGGACTGCGCAGGGCGAACACACCGCAGCGCCTCATCGCCGCACGGTCCGTGCTCGAATCGCCGAAGGCCGCCTGGCGTCAGGTGAGCGGCGTCTCGATGACGAGCTTCATCGCGGTCTTCGCAGGCACGGCGCTCGCCATGGTCGGAGCGGTGAGCGGCGATCGCGGTGGGCCGGAGCAGAACATTCTGCTGGGGGACATCCGCACCGGCGTCTTCATCACGCTGGCCATCTCGTTCGTGATGGTGGCGTGCTCGGTAGGGGTGAGTCAGGCATCCGCGATCCTGGACCGCCGCGAGCTCTACATCAGCCTGGATCGGCTCGGGATGCCCGTGAAGACCATGAACTCCGCCCGCGTTCGCGCTGTGCTGTCCCCGCTGCGCGTCGTCACGGTCGGGTCGGCGGTCACGGCCGCCGTCATCGTGTTGCCGATGGCCGGCGCGGCGCTCGTGCTGGCCCCGTTGTCGCTGGTGACGATCGCGGCCAGCATCGCCGGTGGCATCCTGGTGGTCTGGCTCGGACTCCTGGCGACCCGGCCCGTGCTGCAACGGACGCTCAGCGAACCGATCGCGATGACCGAGTGATCACCAAGGTCGGAGGCACCAAGAGCGACTACCCTCGACACATGCCCCAGAATGATCAGCAGGATGACCGCGCGCGCGCCCTGGAGCACCTCTACGCCATTCGGGAGAGCATCGACAACATCGATGCCGCGCTGATCCACCTGCTCGCCGAGCGGTTCAAGTTCACCAAGCAGGTCGGATATCTGAAGGCTGAGCACGGGCTGCCCGCCGAGGACCCGGTGCGGGAACGCGAGCACATCAAGCACCTGCGCGAGCTCGCCGTGGAGAGCCACCTCGACCCGGAGTTCGCCGAGAAGTGGTTCAACTTCGTGGTGGCCGAGGTGATCCACCACCACGTGCGCGCCGGCGCGCAGCACCCGGTCGAGTGAGCGCCGTTAGCGCCGCCGAACAATCCGCACACAACGGCAGCGCGGGCAACATCCCCGACCAGACCGGTCGCACGGCGGTCGTGACGGGAGCGAACAAGGGCATCGGATTCTTCACGGCTGCCGCGCTCGCCGGCGCGGGCGCGCATGTCGTGCTCGCGTGCCGCAGCACGGAGCGGGCGGATGCCGCCGCGCGCGCCCTCCGCGCGAGGTGCGCACGCGAGGGGGTGCGGGCATCCGTCGAGGTGCTCCCGCTCGACACGGCCAGTCTCGACAGCGTCGCCGCGGCGGCGAAGGTACTGGGCGAGCGCAAGCGGATCGATCTCATCGTCGCGAACGCCGGCGCAGTGCATCCACCCGAGTCCCGTGAGACCACCGCCGACGGCAACGAACTCGTGCTCGGCACGAACCTGCTCGGCCACTTCGCCTTGCTGGCCGGCCTGATGCCGGTGTTGCGGCGCTCTCCCGGCGCGCGCGTGGTGAGCCTCGGCAGCATGGCCACGCGCCTCAGCTCGTTCCTGCTCGACGACCTGCAACTCGAGCAGAACTATTCGCCGTGGCGGGCCTATGCCCAGTCCAAGATCGCCGTCGAGTCGTTCGGGTTCGAACTGGACCGCCGGATGCGCGCCGCCGAGCTCGACGCCACCAGCGTCGTGGCGCATCCGGGCTACTCGATCAGCGGTCGCACGCCGCGCATTCCCGGGGTCAACGAGCCGTCACGGATGACCGTGTTCGCCGACTCGCTGCAGGCACCGTTCACGCAGGGCAAGGATCGCGGCGCGCGGTCCGTGCTGGCTGCTGCGACGCATCCGGATGCCGTTGGCGGCTCGTACTGGGGACCGCGATGGCGCGTGAAGGGTTTGCCCGTGAAGCAGGATCCGGCGTGGCAGTGCGCAGACCCCGCGACAGCGAAGCGGGTCTGGGAGTTCGCGGCGCAGGCGACGGGCCTGCGGTTCGAGGTCTGAACCGCGCTACGCCCGCGCAGACCTGCGGCCGTGCCGCGCTGGACGCAGGCCGTCGGTGACGAACTCAGCGAGCGAGGCGAGTTCGGACCGCGCAGCCTCCGTCGCGCGGTCGGTTCCCAGCGCGAGGATGCCGAGCCACGCCAGCGCCGCGCTGCGCAGGCGTGACGCGGCAGGTCGCACCGGGGAACTCGCGGCCAGCACCTTCTCGATGAGGGCCTGCAGCCGGTCGCGGTGCTCGAGGAGGGCGGAGAGGACTTCGGGATGCGTGTGCTGCTCGCGTGACACGATGACGCCGATCACGTGCGAGGCATCCTCGAGCTCGCGGATCTTCGCGGTCAGGTTGAGCAGGGAGCGTGCCGGATCTCCCGGCTCGGCAAGCGCGTCCACGTCGACGGGACCGAGCGACATCCGCTCCGCGACCAGGGCGCGCAGCAACTGGGACTTCGTGGGGAAGTAGTAGAACAGCAGCCCCTTCGGCACACCTGCGGCCTCCGCGATCGCGGAGGTCGGGGTGGCGTCGAAGCCGCGCTCGGCGAAGAGACGCTCGGCGGCATCCAGGATGCCTGCGCGAGTCTCGGCTGCCTCTCGGGTTCTGCGAGGCGGGTTCATCGGATGCTCCGGGCGGATAGGGCGGGTAAGAAAGGGCGGGGCGGCAGTCTCGCTGCCACCCCGCTATCGTGTTCGGCCTCGTCAGGCTCGCGAGTGCGCCACGTGGTGGTCGCCGCCGGGGATCGGCACCAACTCCCACGCTGCCACGATGATGGCGACACCGCCGCACACCCACGAGAACCAGGCTGCGCCCATGTGCGTGGCGTACATGCCGGCCCAGGGAGAGATGAACAGCAGCACGCCGAGTACGCCGTGCACCCATTCCATCCAGGCAAGGCCTGGCATCGACAGGTTGATGAGTCCCGCGATGATGAGCAGAACGCCGAGCACGATCATGAGCACGATCGACAGCCCGCCCGGAGTCACCCAACTCGTGGAGATAGCCGCGACGACACCGGCCGCCACGGTCACCCAGTCCTGCCACCTTGTCCACTTCTTCATGAATCACACCTCCTCGATGTGCCCCTCAGGGACGTCTCCACATTACGCCTGATTGACCGCCCGGTCAATAGAATCGGATCTGCACACGGCTCGTGCGGGGCCGTCGTGCGGCGAGCGCCCTACTCCCAGCGACGGGGGCCGGTGCCGTCGCCCGTCGCCCCGAGGGAGTCGTCGGGATTCTGCAGGGTGCAGGTGCGTAGGCTCAGGCATCCGCAGCCCATGCAGCCCGTGAGATCGTTGCGCAGGTGCTCGAGGGCGGTGATGCGGGCATCCAGAGCCTCGCGCCAGTGCGACGAAAGCAGGGCCCAGTCGCGCTTGGTCGGTGTGCGACCCTCCGGCAGCGATTCAAGTGCGGCGCGGATCTCCGCCAGCGGGATGCCCACTCGCTGCGACACGCGAATGAACGCCACTCTGCGCAGCGAGTCGCGCCGGTAGCGCCGCTGGTTGCCGCTCGTGCGCTCGCTGGCCAGCAACCCCTTGCGCTCGTAGAAGTGCAGCGCCGAGACCGCGACGCCGCTGCGCTCGGCCAGCTCGCCCACCGTGAGCATGCGGTGTGCGCCGCCGTCCAGTTGGGGCATCGGCCCTCCTCACCCTTGTCGCGATTGACCTCAACAATAGTTGAGGTCTTATGGTTGGGCACCATGACCGATGAGACGGATGCCGCACCCCAGACGCCGTCTTCCGCTTCGCTGTCCGCTTCGTCGTCGGAACTCCCGCTGGAGGATGCCGGAGGGGCGGCCGCCCGCCGCACCGGCGTCGCGACGGCGGATCCGGCTGCCGAGCCGCGCGGCGGCGTGCTCGGTGCGCACTTCCGTTGGATCACGATCGGGATGTGCGCGCTGGTGCTGTTCGTGGCCTTCGAGGCGATGGCTGTCACCACGGTGATGCCGGTGATCGCACACGAGTTGCACGGGACATCCCTCTATACGCTCGCCTTCTCGGGCTCGACCGCCATCAGCGTGGTCGGCATGGTCGTGGCAGGCGCGTGGTGCGACAGGCGCGGGCCATCGGTGCCTCTCGTGATCGCCGTCGTGCTGTTCGTGATCGGGCTGGCGATCGCGGGGCTCGCACCGAACATGGTGGTCTTCGTGCTCGGACGCCTCGTGCAGGGGCTCGGCGGCGGCGCGCTCACGGTCGCGGTGTACGTGGTCGTCGCGCGGCAGTACCCGACCAGGCTGCAGCCGCACGTCTTCGTCGGGTTCTCGACCGCCTGGGTCGTGCCGTCACTGATCGGACCGTTCCTGGCCGGCCTGCTCGCCGAGACCGTCGGCTGGCGCTGGATCTTCCTCGGCGTGATCGTCGTCGCGGTCGCCGGGTTGCTGATGATCAGACGGGTGCTCGGAGCATCCGGAGATATTGCGGGCGACGATGTGCCGCCGTGGCAGCCGGCCCGTATCGTGTGGTCGGTCGTCGCGGCCTGCGCCGTTCTCGTGCTCGGAACGGCGACGGAGCTCGACGAGCTCTGGCGGTGGATCGTTTTCGTGCTCGCGATGGCGGTGCTCCTGGTGGCTGTGCGTCCGCTTCTGCCCCGCGGAACGCTGCGGCTCGCGCGGGGGCTGCCGTCCGTGATGAGCACGCGCATCTTCATCACGGGTGCCGAGCTGGCCTGCGAGGTGTACGTCCCGTACCTGCTGATCACCCGCTACGGGCTGAGTCCCGCGATCGCCGGGCTCGCCCTCACCGGTGGTGCGATCGCCTGGTCGGGCGGGTCCTGGCTGCAGGGCCGACTCGGCCCGCGCCTGCACAACCGGGGTTGGATCGTCCTGGGCGTGGCATCCATCACCCTGGGTCTCGTCGGCACGACCGTGATCTCCGCTTTCGACCTCTCGCCGTTCGCCGTCTTCGGCGTGTGGATCTTCGCCGGCCTCGGCATGGGGCTGTCCACTCCGCGGCTCTCGGTCATGATGATCGGCTACTCCACGCCGACCGACCAGGGGTTCAACAGCTCGGCGCAGGCGATGGCGGATGCCGTCGGCGGGTCATCCGGGGTCGCCGTCGCCGGACTCGTGTTCGCCTCGCTCACCGCCCTTGGCGCGTCGTGGCCGTTCACGGCGTGCTTCCTGCTCGGTACGGTGCTGGCCGTCGCCGCCCTCGCGACGGCCACCCGCGTGGGCCGGGTGCGCTGAAACCGCCCTGCCGCGTCCGGCCGCGCTCTGCCGTGCGCTGCCGTGCGCTGCCGCGTCCTGCCGTGCGCTGCCGCGCCCTGCCGCGCCCTGCCGTGCGCTGCCGCGTCCTGCCGTGCGCTGCCGCGCCCTGCCGCGCCCTGCCGTGCGCTGCCGCGTCCTGCCGCGCCCTGCCGTGCGCTGCCGCGTCCTGCCGCGCCCTACCGCAGAGCGCCCTAGCGAGACTAGGGGTACGCGCTGAGACCTGGTGCTGTGCAGCTAGTGTGTTGCGTCGTTAATTCGTTGCTAGTTTTTGTTAGGCTGTGGTATGTCTCGACGCGGGCCCGCTCTGGCCGAATTGACGCTTTCCGCGGAGGAGCGGGCGCAGCTTGAGCGGTGGGTGCG